>QMZP01000051.1 GCA_003663225.1 Candidatus Aenigmatarchaeota archaeon
GCAACCGGTTTTCAGCACCGTGGCGCTGGGTATGTTTGAATGGTTGGAGATAATAGGAGTGGCTGCTGCGCTGATGACAGTGCTCTGGATAAAGGATAAAATGACCAGAAGCGAATTATAGTTGTATCGATATGTCAAATGAGATTATCATAAGCATGCTGGTGTTCGTTGCAGGCCTTATCCTGATAATAAAGGGAGCGGACTGGATAACGAAATACGGCTCGCTGCTGGCGAAGAAGCTTGGGGTATCGGAGCTTATCATAGGCATCACCCTGGTGGCCATGGCAACCTCGCTGCCTGAGCTCGCCGTGGCCATAATATCGGCAGTGTCCAACGTCAATGACATAGCCACCGGGACCGTGATAGGGTCCAACATATCGAACATAGCCCTGATACTGGGCCTGTCCGCACTGGCCTACCCGCTGTCCACTAAAAGGAAGTACCTTAACCAGGGGTTCGCCACGCTGGGGTTCTCGCTGCTGCTAGTCGCGTTCCTTTTCGACGGCATGATGTGGTACGAGGGGGCCGTGCTGCTGCTCTTCTTCTTTGCCTACATAGGATATTCCCTAAAGCACAGGAAGGAGATAGGGACAGAGCTTTCGGAGGATTACAAGGGGCCAAGGGGCAGAACATGGGAATACGTCGCAATATGCATCGTATCGGGCGGACTGGTAGTACTTGGTGCGAACTTCATGGTCGAATCCACGGTATCCATAGCAAGGGGCTTCGGCATACCGGAGCTCGTAATATCGATGATAATAATAGCACTGGGGACTTCACTACCCGAGCTGGCGACATCTGTTGCTGCGGCGATAAAGAGGATGAGGGGCATATCCCTCGGCAACATCATAGGGTCCAACATATTCAACATCGCAATACTGGGGCTTTCATCCATGCTCGCCCCGCTGGCCGTGACACCGCACGTTGTCTTCATCGACCTGCCTGTCATGATAGGCGTCACCGCCGCCCTGCTCGTGTTCATGAGGACAGGGTGGAAGATAACGAGAAAGGAAGGCGCATTCCTGGTAGCAGTGTACATGGCTTTCATAGCGTCGCAGTTCGTTGCATAGCTGTTCGTCAATCCCCGAACAACGTCTTTTAATCATAAATAGGACATATAATATAACAGGTTGCTATGATAAAAGCGCTAATAACCTTCGTTATGGTCTATGTATTCTGGATGTTGATGACATTCTCGATGTCCCTGGACGAGCTAATTGTTGGCGCTGCCGTGTCTCTGACAGTGACGTATGTCTCAAGGGAGTTCCTGTTCACCAAGACGCACGCAAGGGCGATGCACCCGGTAAGGTGGCTCAACGCGGTTATCTATTTCATGGCATTCCTGTGGGAGGAGGCAAAGGCCCACGCCAGGGTCGTGGGCATGATAATCACTGGCAGGGTCAACCCCGCAATAGTCAAGATAAGGGCGGACCTGGACACAGACATAGGCAAGACTATGGTCGCAAACAGCATAACCCTGACCCCCGGCACGCTGACAATAAGGATAGGGGGCAAGAACATGTATGTCCACACACTGAACTATTCGGAGAAGCATGACACAGGGGAGAGGTTCGAGCGCCTCGCGGCGCGCGTGTTCGAGCACAGGAGGAAGTGGAAGTGATGTTTTGGCCGGTTTTCTGGATATTCGGGTTCGCAGCGTTCCTGTCATTGGCCAGGGCTGCCAGGGGACCGAGCTTCGCTGACCGCTTTTTGGGGGTGTCATCGTTCGTCAACATACTCACGCTGGCAGTGGTAGCGTATTCAGTGAGCATAGGCACAGAGTTCTACATAGACATGGCCATAGTCCTTGTCATGATGTCGTTCGTGGGTACGCTTGCAATAGCCAAGTGGAGCCCGAGGAGGTCCGGATGATAAGCGAGATTCTGGTTTTTTTGTCAGGGATAATAGCATGCATAGGTGCCATAGGCCTGTTCAGGTTCAAAGACTTCTATACAAGGTCGCACGCGTCCACTGTCATAAGTGTAGGGGGTGTCATGTTCTCGCTGTTCGTTCTGATGTTCGGGGAGAGGTTCATGAGCGCGTACTTCTTCAAGATACTCATAATACTCATAATAATGCTGATAACAGAGCCAACAGCAACGCATGCCATCGCCAACAGGGCATACATGATGGGCGTCAGGCCCAGGGGCCTTAAGAAGAACCAGATGGAGAGCAGGCCTGGAGGTGGCAGGAAATGATAGAGCTGCTGCTGGTATCGGCATTGGTGGCGTCGATAGTGCTGCTGGAGATGAAGGACCTGCTGCATGCAGTCATACTGCTTGCCGCGGTAGACGCCATGATAGGCCTGGTATTCTACATGATGGGTGCGCCCGACATAGCCATAACGCAGTTCGCAGTCACTGCGGGCATATCCACCCTGATATTCATAGTGGCTCTCGGCAAGACCCGGAGGGATGAGGAATGAAAGCAGCGAAGATTGCCATAGCGGTGGCGTTCACGGCACTGCTGGTAATGCCCCTCTCGGGCATAGAGTTCGGGGTATGGGCAGACCGTGACACAGCAGAATACTACATAAGGAATGCCCCGGGTGACACAGGGTCTGCCAGCGTGGTCAACGCCATACTGTGGGACTACAGGGGATTCGATACCATGGGCGAAGAGATGGTGCTGTTCACGGCCGCAATGGGGGTGTTCCTGATAATGAGGAGGATGCATTATGGATACTATCGTAAAGAGCGTGAGTAGGATACTGTTCCCGTTGATGCTGGTCACGGGCCTTTACCTGGTGTTCCACGCGCATCTCAGCCCAGGCGGGGCGTTTCCGGGAGGGGCCATGATAGCCACGGCATTCGGCATGCTTGTCATATCCTACACCGAGCAGGACGTTGAGCACAGGCTCACCCGGAGCGAGCTCATAGACATAAAGAGCGTAGCGGGCATAATCCTGGTCATATTGATAATAAGGATGGGTTACATGATGAGGGAATGGTTCCTAAGCTCGCAGACACTGTTCAGCCTGTGGAGCGGCGGATTCACGCCGCTCACTAACATAGCGGGGTCTCTGATGATAGTAACCGCACTCATCATGGTCATATACTCGATGGTAAGGGGTTAGCATGCTGGTATACGTGATATCGATGCTCATGGTCGGCCTCGGGGCCTATGCCCTGATGCTGAAGGAGAACCTCATAAAGAAGATGATAGGCCTGGGGATAATGTCCAACGGGATACACCTGTTCCTCATATCGGTCGGTTACAAGATAGGGGGAGTGGCCCCCATACTCAAGCAGGCGGGGCTCGAGTACCTGGCCACCCATTCCGTTGACCCTGTTCCGCAGGCCCTCGTGATGACCTCTATAGTGATAAACATCTCCATAACCGCTGTCGCGCTGTCCCTGATAATACAGGCGTACAGGAAGACAGGAACCATAGAGGCGGACAAGCTAAGGAGCCTGAGGGGGTAGCATGGACTCGTTTTACGGCCTGATGACATTGCTGATAACGGCATTCGTGATACCTGTGGTGAGCCTCAAGACCGAGAAACTGGCGCCGTACATAGCCGTTGCGTCATCCTTTGTCGCGTTCATCCTTTCCACCACGACCGCTTTCACTGTGTTCAGGGAGGGCATACAGGTACAGCAAATGGAAGGGTGGCCCGCCCCGTTCGGCATAACGCTCGCCGTGGACCACCTGAGCATAATACCCATACTGCTGGTGTCCGCCGTCGGCTTCCTTGTCATCCTGTTTTCATTCCGGTTCATATCCAGGAGGAAGACCGAATACTATTCCATTACGTTGTTGCTGCTCGGCAGCCTGATGGGCGTGCTGCACACGGGCGATATGTTCAATCTCTTCGTATTCCTGGAGATATCGGCGATAACGTCATACATATTGGTGGCGTTCAAGAAGGAGAAGGAATCCATAGAGGCCAGCATAAAGTACCTTATAATAAATTCCATATCAACCTCCATGATACTGCTGGGCATCGCCTTGCTGTATGGTGCGCTGGGGACGCTCAACATGGCAGACCTCGCCCTCGAGATGAGTGCTATCAGCGACACGTTCATGCCCATATCCATGGGCCTGATACTGTCCGGACTGGCCATAAAGTCCGGTTTCGTGCCGTTCCATACATGGCTGCCAGACGCCCACCCCGCAGCCCCGTCGCCGATAAGCGCCATACTTTCCGGCCTTGTCATAAGCGTCGGGATGTATGCGATAATAAGGGTGAGCTCGACCGTCTATTCGTCATACGCTGTGGTCTTCAACATGCTCATAGTGCTCGGCGTCATATCAATGACCGTGGGAGCGCTCATGGCGCTCATGCAGCATGACCTGAAGAGGATGCTTGCATACTCCAGCATAAGCCAGATGGGGTACATAGGCATGGCGGTCGGGATGGCAACACCCCTTGGCCTGGCCGGCGGCATATTTCACCTAATCAACCAGGCGATAATAAAGTCACTGCTGTTCCTCTGCTCCGGGGTGATAATACACAAAGCAGGGACGCATGACATGAGGAAGATGGGGGCGAAGTTCAGCAGCTTCACTGCGGGCGTGTTCCTCATCGGTGTCCTGTCACTGGCCGGCTTGCCGTTCTTCAACGGGTTCTCGAGCAAGCTGCTCATATACATCGCATCCTTCAACGCGTTCCCGCTGCTGACCGTGATAGCGGTCGTCACGTCTGCCATAACAGCGGCATACGGCATAAAGGCCTTCGTGCTGATATTCATGAGGAACACGGGCAAATCCAGTATAACAGGAATGCCCCTCACCATGCAAATACCCCTTGCCATACTCGCGATGCTCTGCATACTGCTGGGCATAATACCCGGCATAGGGGAGTCGTTGGCGGGGTTCGCTGTGTCGAACCTCAACAACATGCCGTACATAAGGGCGGTATTGGGTGGTTAGATGGACTTCGGAACAACTTTAGCTGCATTCGGGATAACGATATGCATCATGGCCTTTGCCTGGCGCGCCAGCAGGAGGGTGGCACCAGGCAGGCGCTCGAAGGGCAAGGAGAGCATGTATGCGTGCGGCGAGAAGCTGGGCATAGCAGACTCCAACGTCCCGGTTGAGTCGTTCTATGCATCGATAGCAAATGCAGCAAGGGCTGACAGGCTCAGGGACGCGCATAATGGCAGCCTGTCCAGATACCTCACATGGGTATTCGCAGGCATGGTAGCAGTCATGGCATTCCTGCTGCTGTTAGGGTAGTGGTCATATGAGGAAGGCGTTGTACAGGCTAACAGAGAAGGTGGTCAACAATGCCAGGGCAAAATCCCCATGGATATTGCACCTGGACACGGGCGGGTGCAACGGATGCTCGATAGAGACGTTCGCTGCACTTAGCCCGAGGTATGACGTGGAGAGGTTCGGCATAGTGAGCAAGTCCAACCCCAGGCACACTGACATACTGCTGATAAACGGGTCAGTGACAAGGAAGATAAA
The DNA here is from genome assembly GCA_003663225.1 of Candidatus Aenigmatarchaeota archaeon. Lineage (GTDB taxonomy): Archaea > Aenigmatarchaeota > Aenigmatarchaeia > QMZP01 > QMZP01 > QMZP01. The sequence continues at coordinate 5,416 of QMZP01000051.1, forward strand.
GACCCAGCTCAGAAGGATATACGAGCAGACACCCGAACCCAAGGTGGTGATAGCCGTCGGCTCATGCGCGATAAGCAAGGGTGTGTTCCACGATTCATACAACGTAGTGGGCCCGCTGGACAAGATAATGCCGGTTGACGTCTACGTGTACGGATGCCCGCCAAAGCCCGAGAATATAATAAACGGCGTGATAAAAGGTATTGAGATATGGAAGAATAAGTGATTATATGAGCAGGGATTTCGTAGTGGCAGCATATATAGTGAAGGGCGGCAAGGTGCTGCTGGTGCACCACAAGAAGTTGGGCAGGTGGCTCCCCATAGGAGGCCATATAGACAAGGATGAGCTGCCTGAGGAGGCGCTTCGCAGGGAAGCCATGGAAGAGGCCGGGATAGAGATAGACATATCAGGGGAATCTGACAAGGACGGGAATGACGGCAACGTAACAATGCTATTAAGGCCTGACCACGTGCAGCTGGAGATGATAGATCCCGAGACCGGCCATCAGCACATAGACCTCGTGTACTTCGCCAAGGCGCGGGACACCAACGTCAGGCTGAACGACAACGAGCACCATGACATAAGGTGGTTCTCGGCGGAAGATATAATGAGAGAGGATATCAAGCCCAACGTCAGGCATTTCAGCCTGAAGGCACTCGAGGAGATGGGATGAAGAAGTCCACGCTGGAGCTGGCAAAGAAGCTGGGAAAGGTATACAAACAGAACGATTCATCGGTATGGATAGATGTGCCCTCAAAGGACATCATGAAAACACTTGAGCTCGTAAGGAAGGTAACGGAGCGCATAAGCGACATAACCACATACGACAACGGCAAGGGCATGCTGGAGATTATGTACAGGTTCGTGATAGACGGCACGCCGCTTACTA
>QMZP01000052.1 GCA_003663225.1 Candidatus Aenigmatarchaeota archaeon
ATGTATATCCTTATGGTATCTATGCCGACGTTGTCGTATGCTGCAGCAGTGAACGTCACTTCATCATCGGTTCCGGGACTCGTCGGATAATGGTTGACATCAACGGTAGGGCGCTCATCATCATCCAGCGGTGTGTGGCCCACGTTGAATGTGTATATGCTGGAGGTCGCGCTGTTGCCCGATTCATCTATGGCAGTGGCATAATAGCTGTGCGGGCCTGCGCTGTAAGGCCCTCTCAGCGTGCTGCAAACGCTGCCGTAGCTCTCGCACACCTTTACACCATCCACGTATACCTTGACCCAATGCACGCTGTTGTCATCGTTGGCCGTGGCCGTGAACAGCACGTTCTGGGAGTTTGTGGGGTCTGGGGGGTTCATGGTCACGTCCACGAATGGCGGGTTGGTATCCGGCATGAATCCCGATTCGTCATTGTCCTGCCTGCTATCGCAGCCGGGGTCATTGGTGTCTATAAGCCCGTTGCCGTCGTTGTCTGTGCCGTCCTGGCACTGGGACAAGGGAGCGGACTCGCTGTTGTCCTGGGGACTGGAGCATGAGAAGTCATAAGGGTAGTCTGTCGCGCCGTCATTGTCGTTGTCTGTGCCGTCCTGGCACTGGGACGTTCCGTCACCCTCGTTGCTGTCGTAGATGCCCGCGCATCCGGGGTCATTGGTGTCTATAAGCCCGTCGCCGTCGTTGTCCAGACCGTCAGTGCACTGCGTTATCGCGTCGGAGCCGGAACAGTCCTCGTCTATGCCGTTGCCCGGTATGTCAACCGCGCCGGGGTGTATGGCAGCATTGTTGTCGTTGCAGTCGTTGCCTCCGTACTGTGCGCCGTTGTACCCGTCGCCGTCATGATCCATATTCAGCGATTGTGTGTCGAGGAATATGGCGCTATATTCCCACGCGACATCACCGCTCCTGAACATAATGTACCCGTCCTGGGTGAAGAGGTACGTCCTGGAATTCGTGAAATCTATGGTGTCTATCAGGCTGCCGGAATTGCTATAGTACCTGACCCTGACATATCCCCGAGTGCCGGGCCCTTCGTTCCTTATGCGCTCGCCCGCGTACACGTTGACCCTGACATTGTTGTTCCATATGACATAATCGTCATCTATCTGACCCTGCTTGTGTATGAGCCTGCTATCCCTGTCCTTGACGACAGCATAGTCGTCCGCATAGCACCCTGACACGCTGCTGTCCTGGCAGTATATGGAAACCTCTGCTGCAGATGCCGTGCTCACGGCTATAACAAAGCAGAAGAAGACTATGCCGAATACTATCAGATCATTCCTCATGCATTACGATTGACAGAAAAATTTAAATATCTATTGTCACTCTGCGATAATAAAATCTACCTGTTTCTCAGCTTCTGGAGCAGTATGCGGCGCTCTGTCTTGGCCACTATGCGCCTCACTTCCTCAAGCATGTCAGGCTCGGTGGATATGGAATCTATGCCCAGGTCGACCAGCATCTCCACCATCTTGGGGTTGGAGCCTGCTTCGCCGCAGACCGACGTCTCCACGCCGCTATTCTTGCATGCCCTTATCACGTACTTTATCAGGTCCATGACAGCAGGGTCTGTCTCGGAGTACATGGACGATGTCTTGTTGTTGCACCTGTCAACACCCAGCACCAGCTGGGCCAGGCTGTCAGAGCCTATGGAAACGAAGGATATGCCTTCATTGCAGAACTGCTCTATCTCCAATGCAGCCGCAGGCGTCTCCACCATTATGCCTATCCTGGCATTCAGCCCCATGCCAGCCATTATCTGCTTCGCATGCCTCACCTCAGACGGGCGCGTCACGAAAGGCAGCATTATGGCTATGTTGTCAAGCCCGCTGTCCATCAGCCTCTTAACCGCCCCGAGCTCGCACTTGAAGACGTCTTGCTCGTCTATGCTCCTGCGTATGCCATGCCATCCCAGCATCGGGTTCTCCTCGTGCGGCTCGTCCTCCACGCCTTCCAGCTCCCTGAAATCATCGGTCCTGGCATCAAGCGTCCTGTACCATACGGCCTTGGGATAGAATGCCTTGGCAACCCTGCCCAGTCCCCTGGATACCGTGGCTATCAGCTCCTCGGGGTTGCTCCTTGCCAATGCAAGCGGGTGCTTGCCGCTCTCTGTCAGCATGTGCTCGGCCTTCATCATGCCCACGCCATCAGCCTTCTCCGTGGCCGAATGGTTCTCCATGTTGCCGGGGTACAGTATGCTTGCCTTTATCTCAGTGGCAGTTATCCTCTCAGAACCTATTATCATGGAAGGCATCTGCTCATGCCGCTCCTTCGCAGGCTCGGGCGAAGGCTGTTCAGGCATCTGCGGCAGCTCAACAGGCACATCAGCAACGTGCCCCTGTTCAGGTTCCTGCACAGGGCCGCCAACGACCTCGTGCACCTTGCCCCTGAAAGCATCCACTACCACCTTCTGGCCAGTGGCTATCGCAGTCGTACCCATGTCCGTCCCTACTATGCAAGGCTTCTTGAGCTCCCGGGCCGTTATGGCGGCATGGGATACCCGGCCGCCGTCATCCGTGACTATGGCGGCAGCCTTACTCAGCATGGGGAAGTCCTCGGGGAACGTCATTCTCGTGAAGAGTATCTCGCCCTCGGCTATGTCCTTAGAATCCTCATGGCCCCGCACTACCTTCGCAGTGCCTGTGATTATGCCAGGCGATGCCGCTATGCCTTCCAGCAGCATCTTGCCCTCAGGTGGGGGACCCGCCTCGGTCTCCTGGTCAGGGCTGAAGCCCGAAGGCATCATGGGCCTGGATTGGACTATGTATGTCCTGCCCTTCTCGATTGCCCACTCTATGTTCTGCGGCTTGCCGTAATGCTCCTCCAGCTTCCTGCCGAACTCCCAAAGCCTTTTGAGCTCGGGCTCGACAAGCACCTCGGAAAGCACCATGGTGCGGTCGAGGTTCTCCTTGACCACGGAGCCGGATACCTGGTTTATCCTGCGCACCCACTTCTTCTTTCCTATCCGCTTGCTTATCTGCTCCCCGGTGTCCTTGCTCATGACGTATTCATCGGGTATCACTATGCCTGATACAAGGGCGTCGCCGTATCCCCATGCTGCCTCTATCATCATCTGCTCTGCCCTGCCGTTGGCGGGGTTTGCCGTGAACATTATGCCTGATTTGTCGGCATCCACCATCTTCTGTATCACCAGGCCAGCCCCCGGGAACCCTTCCACCCCGCGGTTTTTCAGGTAGAATATGACCCACGGCATGAACATGCTAGCCCAGCACCTCTTGATGGCGCTGTACAGCTGCTCCCTGCCCTGTATGGCCAGTACAGAGCCCAGCTGGCCCAGGAAGTTCTCAGAATAAAGGTCTTCGGAGGCTGCAGACGTCCTTACAGTGACGAATGCCTGGCCCCTGCCGGCCTTTATCATGTCAAGGGCAGGCCCGCCGACGTTCTTTATGTCCTTGCCAACAGACATCTCATCGTAGGCGTCCCTGAGCTCGCTCTTGAGCGTGTCGGGCACGCGCGCATTGAGTATAAGCTGAGATATGGTGTTGGACGCGGACTTCAGGCTTTCCTGGTCATCACTTGCATCAACTTTCGAGAGCATATCCACTATCTTCGACTTTATGCCGTTGGATTCCAGGAAATTGCTGAAGGCATCGGTCGTCAGGGCGAATCCCTGCGGGACCGGCAATCCGGCTCCCAGCATCTCGCCGAGGCATGATGCCTTGTTGCCAACCCTGGGGGCCATTGAACCGTCTATATCCTCCAACCTGAGAACGTAACCGGATACAGAATCCCCCTCTGCCATGCGTATATATAACCTGCCATGATTTAAATTTCACTATGGAACCCAAGGAAAGGAAAGGCGCCGCCGAAGGTGCTGACAGGGAAGCGAATGGGCAAACCATAAAGGGTGACGGGCGCCATACACGGGCTGAGCTAAGGCACCAAACCATCAAGTGGCTTGGCAAGCTCGAGGATGAGATGAAGCACGTCTGTAATGGCGGAAAGCTCCCGAAACAGCAGTACGACTCGCTTATGGAGAACCTGAACGCCTACATAAAGGACACCCGCCATTTCATGGAAAGGGGGGATATGATCAGGGCCTTCGAGGCCTGCATCTACGCCTGGGGGATTCTGGAAACTGCCCGGAGAGTTGGGATAATAACGAATAAAAAATAAAACAGTCACTTCTTCTTGACCTTCTTCCTGAGTACTACCTCGGTGTGGGGGTAGGCTATCTCGACGTCCTTGGTCTTGTTTATGCCCCTGAATATCTCCTGGGTTATGTCGCTGGATGTCTTTATCCTCTCCTCCGCCTTGACGTAATACCTGGTCTTTATGTCTATACCCGAGCCGCTGAAAAATGTCCTAACGTACGGGGGTTTGGGTTTTGTTGCCACATGCCCTTCTTTGGCTATCTTGTCAGCGGCGTCCTGGCATATCTTTATGGCCTTCTCCAGGTTGCTTTCATACGTTATCAGCACGCCGACATCATCCAGTATGTAGTCGTCCTGCAGCGTGTAGTTGATTATGTTCTTGTCAAACATGGTGGAATTGGGTATCATTATCAGGCGGCCTGATGTTTCCTCGCTCTTTATCGTGCCCCCTATCTCCTTCAGGTAGATATGTGTTATCCCTATCTCAACCACATCACCCTTCACAGAACCTATGGATATCCTGTCTCCGATTTGGAAGGGTTTCTTGGTTATGACCATTATCCAGCCGGCTATGCCTGTTATGGGCTTCTGAAGCGCCCAGCCAAGGGCCGCGCTGAACAGGCCTGCCCATACGCCGAGGCCTGTTATGTCGCCCCCAAGATAGAATATGAGGCCTATGACGAGCACTATGACGAACGCATACCTCCACAGGCTCAGAAGGACTATGGCATTGCTCCTCTGCGCTTTGGTCTCGGCCTTTTCAAGGACTGCTTTGCGCAGGGCCTTGGCTATTATCTTGTATATGACGAATGCTGTTATGAGTATTATGAGCATCTGGACTATCATGGGCAATATCGTATACACTATGCTCAGAATCTCGGCAGTCATTTCCGCCATATGTTGTCCCCCTGCTTAATCTTAGCAATGCTTCTTAAAAAAACACACACAAGGAAAGAGTTTACTTCTTCCTGAAGTAGTAGACTGACGAGCCTATAAGGGCTATCAGCAGAACTGCCAGACCTGCATACCACACCGCGACACCGCCTGTTATAAGGCCCGTAAGACCGTCATCAGCGGTATCCTGGACAGCTTCGCATGACTGCGTGACAGGAGGCTTGCTTAGCATGGTACCGCATTCGTTAAGGTCGGTGCACGTCCTTGACTGGGTACTGTCAACACATTCTCCCCACTCCGTGCAGCTCCAATCCTCAGTGCATGTCGCTGCCGGAGGCACGTATGTGCATGCCTTGGTCTCCTCGGGCTTGCCGTATGTTCCCGGGCACGTTCCCATGTTTGTGCAGTTCCTCGTCATTGTAGCATCAGATGTGCATTCGCTCCACTCGGTGCATGTCCAGTTGTAGGTGCAACCGCCTGAGCTTGAGCTGGATGTGCTGCTTCCGCCTGTAGACGGGCTGCTCGGCGGCACGTACCATGACACTGTCATGTCATGCGGCGAGCCGTATGTGACTGTTGCTGTAACCACCTGAGTAGCCGGGTCGTATGTCCACGGGCCCATGGTGCCGGGTGAGAAGCCTATAATATAGGGCTTTCCCATGCCGTCAACGTATATCAGCACTTCCTGCGTTCCCGTGCCATTTGCCCTGAACACAAGCTCCTTCCTTACAGGGTCGTAGTATGCACTGACCACTACTGCCTGGTAGGCTGTTATCACGAACCGGTCTGTTACATAGACTGACCTGTTGGAACCAGCTTCGACGCTTATGTTCATGCTGGCATTGTTGTCCTCTGTTATGCCTATGGTAACATTGGCACTGCTGTTGGTCGGGCATTTATTATGTAGTATTATGGTCTCGCCGCCATTGGTGTTCTGCTCTGTTTTTATCACGGTTATGCAGCCATCACCCACTATGGTTACCGGGCTCTCTATCATTATTGCTAGAGATGCAATCCCCGTGTTCGCAGGTGAAGCCAGGTCGCTTGCGCTTACGGTTATCGGAAGCGCCTCGTTGACATCAAAGTCCCCGTCCCTGACAGGAGCGGTGCAGTCAACTGTCTCGTAGACAGCAAACATGGCATCGCCGCTTACCTTCTGCATCTGGCATGTCTTTCCGAACGAGGTGAATTCCAGCACAACGCTGGTGTTG
>QMZP01000053.1 GCA_003663225.1 Candidatus Aenigmatarchaeota archaeon
AGCCTTGTCAGTATTTTGGATTATGTTATATAAAAGAATCTGTTGGAAGGAAAAGGAAACAGGGAAGGGTGGCGGAGCCTCCTAGACTCCGCCGAATATCATAAGGAAGAATCCTAATACGGTAGTGAACAACGATGATATTGGATCCATCTGAGCATTCTGGCCCGTGCCATCCCATATGCCTATCGTGCCTTCGGGGTTCTCTGTTATTGGCATGATATCCTCCGGATGCCCTTCGGGCGGTATGGCCCCGGTGCATCTCCAGTTTATCTCAGCTTCCAGCGTCTGAACATCCACCACGCAGGCGGGGTTGCAGTTGGGCTTGTCGGGGACGGGTTCCATCTCTATCCACCATGTCCCAGTGTATTCGTTGTATGCATACACATCAGTAAGGGAGCCTTCCTGTACGCAGGTGCTGTTAAGGGCTATCGCACGCGCCTCTTCATATGTTATCGGCGACTCCATGGTGCCCCCTTCATAGCCTGGTGATGTTGCGGGTTCCTCGGGACCTGAGCTATTGTCCGCTATCATTGTATATATCAAGCCGTCGTCAGTCACCCTTCCTGGCATGTATTCGGCCGCTGCCATTGATGCCCCCACTGACGACACCATTATTATCATCGCGACCATCACAGGTAACGTTGCTTTCATAATCCCTCTTCTTGTATATCTGATATACAATTGTTTTGCCCTTATAAGCCTCTTTCGTTTTTCTTCGGTTTTCTCCGAAAGCCCACTGACATACCACGGGCTATCAGTTGCATGAGCCCGGGATGATTCTCGATTCGCCCCGCAATTTAAAGGGGACGATACAAGAGGGGACTTAGCCCCTCTTTTGTCATTCGAACACCCAACCTTCCGGTATCACCAATAGAACCGGCATGTACGCTTTGCAGGTTCTGACACCGTGGAGGTATCGGAACCGGCATGTACGCTTTGCAGGTTCTGACACCGTGGAGGTATCGGAACCGGCATGTACGCTTTGCAGGTTCTGATTGCCGAAGCCGGACGCTCTATCCAATTGAGCTACGGGCCCATGTGTATGGTTTATATCTTTTTTCTTTTAATAGGTGATTTATAGGCATGGAACATGAAGAAGCGCATGAGATAGCAAGGAAGATAATGCACATGGAGCATGAGATGGATCAAGTCAGCCACAAACAGCTCTATCACGTTACCATACTTGATGAACATGGGCAGGAATACGCCGGGGTAATGAGACAGCTAAGGCTTCCCGGGTTCATGGCCATAGACCTTGAGACCGGGCCGATTCCGGATGAAGTGGCTGCGGACATTGAGAGAATGGAACCGCACAGGCCTCATTACATTGCCATGGGTCTGGATATGAAATACCCGCACATTCTGGCAAAGCTGTATGATGCCTCGAGCATAGGCCCTGTTTCAGAAGAAGAAGCCTTTGCAATAATGGCATACGAATCTTCTGACGGAAACCATGCTTAATGCCCCTCAGCTACCAATGCCGCGAAATTGAGCAGTATCCTCTTGTTGTGCGCCCTGGAATCCCTGACAAGGCAGTCACCCGGGTGCCTCGGGTCAAGCCCCCTTTTGGCCCCCAGCCTGCTTCCCATGTCCCACGATATGTCAGGATGGAACTGGATTCCAATGTAGTTTCCGTGCTTGAACGCCTGTATACCCCTGCTGTTCGTCGCCAGTATCTCCGCCCCTTCCGGAAGTTCGGTGACTATGAAGTGGTGGCTATGGAAAGTTAGAAGGCCTCTTGGTATGCTGCTGAACAGAGGATATGATGCTCCGGCTTCGGTTATGTCTACATAACCATATCCGAACTCAACACCCTCTTGCATCTTCTCCACCCGGCCTCCGAGCATCATGGCGATGAGCTGATTGCCGAAGCAGATGCCGAGCACAGGCTTCTCTGTCCTCAGCATTGCTTCAAGCCTCTTCATCCAACCCAGACCTTCAAGCGGGCTGTTTGAAGACCCAGTGACTATGAAGCCATCGTAATCATTAGTGGCAGGGAATTTACCATTCTTCGCCTCATATATGTCGACAGGGAACCCGCTGAGTATTTTCCTTATCTCCACGGCAGTGTTGTCACTGCCAACATCGTGGTCGCAATCGTATATGCATATCTTCATGATAACCTCATTTTATGTATTCGGCCGGGCCTGTCATGACCAGTTTTCCGTCCTTGACATCCACTGTTATGTCCCCTCCGGGGTTGTGCACTGTTATAGGCAGTCTGAGACCCTTCGCCACACTGCTGACATATGCTGACGCCACTGAACCCGTTCCACATGCCAGCGTAACGTCCTCTACGCCGCCCTCCCTTGTCAGTATTGATATCTCATTGCCGGAATCCACGCGCACGGAGTTGAACTGTACGGCATCCCGGGGGTCGCCTAGCATGTGCAGGATGTCGGTGTCATACCTAACCTTGGCTCCTTCTTCCCTGGTCCTCTCTATGTCCAGCTCGTCAGTGAAGCGCACATAATGCGGTAGCCCCACGTCAACGAAGAAATCATCATCAGAAACCTGCATGAACCCCCTTGGATAGCCCATGTCAACGGTTACCAGACCCTTCGCCACGCAGACCTCCTTTATGCCGTCATCAGTCTCGACGTCGAAACTGTCTCCGGCATACCCGAGGTCGCTCGCGAACTTGGCTATGCATCTTATCCCGTTCCCGCACATGCTGGCCCTTGCCAGCCTGCCTGTGTGTCTGTCCACGTCGAAGTAGTTCATCCTGACTGCTGCCTGGTCGCTCCCGCTGACAAATATCACACCATCCACCTTCCTTGTTCCGTTGAGCCTGTGGTACGTGTGCTCCATTCCCTCATCCGAAAGGATCGTCTGGGTAGCATCCGCTATGAAGAACGAATTCCCGCATCCCTGCATATATGCCTTCATCATATTCTCACCTCAGGCCTGAGCGCCATGTACACCCTGCCGCCTACCTCTATCTCGTCATGGTCTATGGAGCATAACCTGTCATACGCGTCCCTGAATCCGTCCACATTAACGCCATCAAACCTGTCATACCTATCAGAGACCCTGCATATGGCAGCATAGACTACGCTGTTCACCACGTCATCGTAATCAACGCCTGCTGCATAAGCTGCGCTGGTAAGGTCTGACTTCTCGGGATCAAGCCCGGGCATGAGGTTTATTTCCAGAAAGGCTATCTCCCCGTTGCCGTTTGCCCTGAAATCTGACCTGCTGTAGTCCCTTGCATGAACACCGTTGTGCGCCATAACGGCCTGCCTTGCTATGGCCAACCTGGTCTGGTCAGACAACTCAGGCATGCAATATCCTGTATCGAACGACTTCACGTTGACATCCCTTACCATAGGACACCCAGGCATTGCGCCCAAGTCCCACCTTAGAGCAGGGAAAATTATATCGCCTACCATGCCCATGTTGTACTCGTTCCCTGAAAGGAACTCCTCTGCTATGGCCTCTGACCCGGTTTCCATTATCACCGAAAGGACGGCCCTTATCAGTTCCTGTCTGCCATTGACCACATTATCCTGGCTTATGCCTATGCTGGACCCCTCTCTCGCGGGCTTCACGAAGATAGGATAGCACATCGCCGGATCAAGCTCCTTGTATGCGTCGCTGAACGACTGCCATCTTGGGTGCCTCACGTGCCCGTTCAGTGTGCGCCTTGTCATTGCCTTGTCCCCGCCCATTATCAGCGTGTCAGGCGATGAACCGGTATAAGGGATACCCATGCTGTCCATGATGCTCGCAGCATATGCCTTCCTGTCCGGCATCTCGCGCGTTCCTTCGGCTATGTTGAAGACCATGTCTATTTCATCCTTCAACCTTTCCAGCTCTGCTTTCATTCCCATATCAGCTGTTATTGGTATGACCCTTGCCCCGGCATTCTCCAATGCGCCCGTTATGCCCTCAATAGTGCGGTATGACGCATATTCCTCATTCAGCGGGTCATTAGAGCCATCTGTTGCAGGATTGGCTGCAAAGCCTATGCTGATTTTTCTCTTCATAAATAAATTATGTGAAAATGCATTATTTCAGACTTAAAACAAAAAAATTACTGAAAAAAGTAAATTATTTAACTTTATTTGAACAAAATAATAATAATGCTCAAGAAAAAGGACAAAAGGCTGCTGTACGAGTTCTGCCTGAATTCCAGGCTCCCGTACTCGATTCTCGGAAGGAAGTCCGGCATGAGCCAGCAGCTGGCGGCGTACAAGATGAAGTCTTTCATATCCAATGGGATGGTTGGACATTCCTATCCCATCATAGACTACTCGTATTTCAGCCTGCTCCAGTTCAGGGTCCACTTCAGGGTCAGCTACAGGAGCAAGGAGGCTTTCAGGGGCCTTGTATCCAGGCTCTACGAGCACGAGAACGTGGTGGGCATAATGGAGAGGAGCGGCCGGTATGACATAATAGTGACGTTCATGGCCAAGAACCCGTCATCATTCAACAAGACATTGAAGCAGCTGATAGCAGAGAACCCCGGCCTCCGTAACTACATGATACTCACCACGGTTGTGTCCCACTACCTGCCCAAGAAGTATCTGGCTATGCCCGACGAGGATAAGGACATCATAATAGGCGGTGACAGGGAAAGCATAGAGATAACTGACACTGAGAAGGATGTCCTGCTCAGCGTCTGCAGGGATGCCCGGGCCCATATAGTGAAGATAGCCCGGGATGCCGACGTAAGCCCGAGGACAGCAGTATCCACTATGAAAAGGCTCTCCACAAAGGGTGTGCTGAAAGGATTCTCGTCGGTTCTCAACCTGAGGAAGCTGGGCTACCACCGCAGTGCCATGCTCATAAGGTACCACAACCTCTCCGTGGACATTGAGGACAAGCTAAGGACATTCTGCATAAGGAACAAGAACATAACCGAGATGCACAAGCTGTTCGGCGACTTCGATGTCGAGATAACAGCCGAGGCCGAGACCGCTGAAGAGATAAGGAAGGTCTTCATACAGATAAGGGAGCTGTTCGAGGAGATAATAATGGACTCCGATACCTTCTCGGTCTTCAGGATACACAAGCGGAGCTTCGTGCCGGGCGAGTTCTTTGCCTAGCGTTTCCTCATAACTATAAGGCACTCTTCCATTTGCCCGACCTTCTCTACCCTGTTCCTGGTACACTGGCGCTCATTGAGCACGTATATGTTCTCTGTTTCGAAGCCCTCCTTGTCCGCCAGCTTCGGCAGCAGGGTGTCCACATGGACCACCCTTTCAGGGAAACAGCCATCGCCTACGACGAATGCGAGCACGGCGCCTGGCCTGCATGCCCTGCGCATCTCCGATAGCGTCCTGCGCATGTCAGAAAAATATGCGTCAGCTATTGGGGGCAGTTCCTGGTCCGGGAATACTGGCTTGGTTTCCGGGTCCCTGCCTATGAATGCCCTCATGCCCCTCTTCTCAATCGGCTGCCCGAAGAACAGGAATTCCTCTACGCCATATATCCTGGTGTACTCTATCTTGTTCAGGTATGGAGGCGATGTTATCACCAGGTCAATGAATCCAGAGTCAATACTGAGGCTGCGCGAGTCCCCCTCTTCAACAAAAGTCTGGCAGGGCTTGGTTTCCAGCTTGCTTATATCCTTCAGCATCTTCCTCAGGGCCCTCATGTAGAACTTCCGGAAGACAGGCACTGGCTTCTTCCTCACCTTCACTACTGCTCCGTCCTTGTACATATATGAGCATCTTGTGGCGCTGGTCACGAGCCCCAGTTTGAGGAAATCGAGCACCTCGCCGCTGAACCCCTTCAGTTGTTCCCTGAAGAAGAGGACATCCTCAAGCGTGTGCCTGTTGAAATACCTTTTGACGTTCTGCGGCACGCTTGAAATATCCGGGCGCCTGAACTTGCTTCTGGACAGCGCCTTTATGGCGGCTTTCAGCTCATCCGGCTCATAGTCATTTGTCTTTGCCCTGCTCGCGAGCACGGCCAGCGGCGAGACGTCAAACCCGTAGGAATCTATACCCCTCTCCTTGCACGCCAGCAGCGTGGTGCCTGAGCCGACGAATGGGTCCATGACGTTCACGCCCCCTTCCGGGGCATACCGGTCCAGGAGCAGCATCACCAGGTCCCTGGCATAGCCTTCCTTGTAGTAGAACCAGTTGTATACCGGAAGCCCCTTGTTAGGCACGAAAGTGGCGAGCTTTCCCAAATCCAGCCTCTTTTCCTGCATAAACAAATATAGCTCC
>QMZP01000054.1 GCA_003663225.1 Candidatus Aenigmatarchaeota archaeon
AACATGACACAATCAGGCGAGTACTGGATAAAGAACGGTGCGATAAAGCCCATAAGGAACAACCTGAGGGAAGGCACTGTTGACATGTTCGTATACGACCCGGTAAATTATGAGCAGAGCGAGTTCCTTTACAGGAGCAACGTGGGCAAGATAGTAGGAGTAAAGGCAGGGACCCATGCAATGTCTGCGGTACTGTATGACTCGTTCACCGGGACATCGTCCTCTGTAGGGGGCATGCTGTCAGCAGAACTGCCGATAGGCGAATATACAGAAAACCTCTATGTATATATTCCTTACTATCCAGAGATTAATACAGAGGGCGGCGTGGAGACCGCGAGGTCATCGGCCATACTCAGCAATGTTCTGAGTGAATGCGGCATAGGGCCCGTGTCCACCACGCCCGTGCCCGAGGACACCACGTGCACCATCACTTATGCTGATGCGGAGGAAGTCGGATGAGACAGAGCATGAAGACAGTGGCTGTTGAGGTATTCGCCATAGCTATATGCTATATAATAATCGCATGGCCCATGGCCTCAGCGACCACGGTCAACATAATATTCAACGGCCAGACGCAGGAAACTGCCGACATGTCCCCCAATAACCTGCTCAACAAGCAAATAACGTCCGTGCACGACCCCAGCGACGTCACATGGACCAACGTCAACATAGTGGTGACGCTCAGCAGCGCCAGCATGTCCCACAGCATAGAGAAGATATACCTGTACAAATGCAGGAAGATGAATCCGTCAAGCTGCGTGCTGACAGAGCCTCAGGTATTCGACAACTGGGTGGACATAGAGCTTGCATGGAAGGACATATCTGAGCAGGAAGGCACGCAAACATACCCACAGACAGCCAACCTCCTGACGGTGATAAAAATGCTCGGCCCTAACGGCAGGACAAGCTGGGTCGGGTCTTGGGACACCGTAAAGAGGACGGAGTATAACGTCTTCAACACATACTCACACGAGATATCAGCGCTCGACTTCTATGCAAAGTCAGCAGACCTGGTACAGCCCGCCAAGTCCTTCATGGAGAGCTACCAGATGATACCATTCAACTGGGCGAGCAAGGTGGTGTTCCAGGGAGCGAGCGCCCTGTACGGCCTCGGGGCATCCGAGGACGACCTGAGGGCTTCACCTCCCAGATTCCAGTCAGCCCAGCCACAAGGAAATGAGGTATCAACAATAAACAAGGACAACTATTTCGTGCTCTCTGACACCAGCAGCGGGACATCGGTCCCGATGACGCTCAACCTCAACCCCTCCTTCACATGCGGCGACGGCTTCTGCGAGGCAGACCTTGGTGAGACCATGGATAACTGCTGCTATGACTGCGGCTGCCTTGAAGGGGAATACTGCGACACGTCACAGGCAAACGTCACCGGAGCCTGCAGGGACAGCAGCTCGATAGGCATACAGGTGCAGCCCATGACGGTCCCTGAAGTGACTGACTGCTCCCACCCTTTCGAGATGGACTTCAAACTCAAGGTGAACACCCCGCCTTCCACGCTTCCCGGGGTTGTGACCTCATACATAACGCTTGATGATGACATATACACATCTACATGCACCAAGAGCGTAGGCAACGAGTACACATGCCCTGTCACGCTGAATCCGCAGGTGCGTTGCGGGACAGGCAGCAAGGTCATAGGACCCAATACCCTGAACGTCAGCATATCATACAACGACGGCGCGAACGTGGTTAGCAAGGACATGAGCACCTCTTTCGGGGACGTCACAGTCAACTACGATTGCGGTTGCCAGGACGGCTTCTATTGTGATGCAGGGGAACTGGCATGCATGCCTGAGGGCTCTATAGGGCTCCAGATACTCAACGTCACGTCTTACATGAAGAACTACAACGCCGCCGGCGACAACATAATAGTCACCGCCCGGGTCACCAACCCGCCGACCGACCTGACGACACCCGGGACAGCCACTTACGTTCTCGGCTCACTCTTCAAGTCAAACACCCTGCTGGTCAACGGGACGTCAGGCAATGCCCAGTGCAGCGGCGGGCCTAATACCGGCCATGTCTATGTATGCTCCATACCTATACACATAACCAACTATGACCATGAGAGCGCCTATTATTACAGAAGCAACACACTCAGCATGACAGCCACCTACTCCAATGGGGGGACGCAGGTGGTGAGGGACCTCGTTGCACCGTTCTCTGACATAACCATACCCTCATACAGGTGCGGTGATGGCACGTGCAACATAGAGGAGGACGAGGAGAACTGCTGCCTTGACTGCGGCTGCACCGGTGTGGGCAAGTACTGCGACACTGCAAAGGGATGCAATTACATAAGCAATGTCTCCATGTCCATAGTGTCGGTCAGCCCGAAGAACGTTACAGACTGTAAGAGGACCAACCATGTTAACATAACTGTAAAGGTGAACAACGTCCCGTCCAACTCCAACATAAACTATGTGTACTACTTCCAGCGCGGCGAGCTCAGGACATGGGGTCTCCAGTGCTCCACACCCAACCCAGTAACGGGTATAAGCGACTGCATGCTCCAGATACCGCCGATAGACGACTCGGAGTGCCAGCTACCGTACTACCTGATAGACCAGAACAGGCTCAACATGACCATAAGCTTCCCCAACGGGAACGGCGGCCTCGTTACCAGGTACATGAGCGCGCCCTTCGATGACATAAAGGTCATACCCCAGTGGCACTGCGGCCAGTTCGGCTGCGAGAGCGACATAGGAGAGAGCGGCGCCAACTGCTGCATAGACTGCGGCTGCGCTGACGGGGAATACTGCGACTATCATCCCCAATACAACCCGGATGGGATATGTATGGACACCGACGGGATAGAGCTCATAATAGACGACCCGTCTGCCCCGGTATACTGGGACACGTGCGAGAAATCTCACAGGCTGAATGTCAAGGCAAGGATAAGGAACCAGCCTTCA
This sequence comes from Candidatus Aenigmatarchaeota archaeon, assembly GCA_003663225.1. Lineage (GTDB taxonomy): Archaea > Aenigmatarchaeota > Aenigmatarchaeia > QMZP01 > QMZP01 > QMZP01. The sequence continues at coordinate 2,934 of QMZP01000054.1, forward strand.
GGCATGCAGCTCGAGAACTGGTATGCTGAGATTGATGGCGAGAGCACGGGCATGATAATATGCAAGGAGCTCAGGAGGTTCAGGACGAGCATAAACAGCACGTACAACTGCACAATATTAGTGCCTTCTGTGGCCACGTGCTCGCAGGGAGACGTGTACAACTATGACAACAACTCCATATCATTCTTCATATCATACACAGACGGCATGAGAAGGAGGGCGACACAGACCCTGACATCCACGCTTCCGAACATAGAGGTGAAGCAGAGCATAAGGACGGTCTATGACATAACCCAGGATGCGATAGCTGCCATGAAGGCGAAGCTGCAGGAGATACTTGATGCCATGCAGCAGCTCATGGACATGCTCGACATGTGCATACAGGCCATGATAGTAATAGCCGTGGTAGGCATAGTGGCCACCCTGGCAGTGGGATTCGGTGGCGACAAAATGTTCAGCTCCCTTGAAGGCAGCAAGTTCAGCGAGAGGGTGACCGCCATGTCAAGCCTCACCACCGCAGCCAGCACCACCATACAGGGCATATGCAACATGATAAGCCAGTCATACCAGATGTTCATCCGCATGAAGGAAGTGGAGATGGACATGATAGAGATGAACACCTGCCTGGAGCTGTACCAGCACGAGCTCGACGTGGGCAACTGTGACGGCAGGGAGCAGAGCTGCTTCAGCGCCATAACGGGCTGCCTGGATTTCGGCAGCATAAAGAGCTTCATGAACGACGCTGACCAGTTCATGGACAACGTGAACTCGGAGACGAGCAAGATAGCCAAGTCATGGAATGAGTTCGGCGAGGCATGGGACGAGCTGGAGGACAACGCGGCCATGAGGGGCTACGCCACCATGACTGTCTCATGCAAGACCGGCAGCAGCCAGAACACCGGGGCTACGGAGTGCTGCAACAAGTACCCACTGACAGCCAATGCGGGCTCCCAGTGCGGCTGGAGCGAGGTGAGCGTGAGGCTGCTGAACACAGAAGGGTGCGAGTACCCGGTCATATTCAAGAGCACCGATGGCGGGAGCACGTGGACAGAGGTCGCACAGGGCACTACAACATACTCGCAGTCAGGCAACTCAGGCACATGGAGCGGTGATGTCAAGTTCGGCTACGGCTGCTATGACGACGTGGCTAGCTATGTGAAGGCGAAGCAGGACCCTGAGACAACCATAGCCCCGACGAGCACAGCTAACATAAAGCTCGGGTCAGATACGGACAACGACTGCTACTGCACCGAGAGCGGCCTTAGCGGCGGCTCAGGCACGGGCACCGGCGGGACCACGGGACTCAACCTGAACGGCCAGTGGACCCTGAAGATATTGCAGAGCGGAACTTCCCCGATAAACAACAAGCCCGTTGACATAGTAATATCACAATCAGATACCAGCCTTGGCGGAACATTCACGGGCGGCATAGTCAATGAGAAGGTGAACCTGAATGGCCAGGTGACCATATCAGGCTACACCATGAATCTCAACATGAGGGATGGCGTGGTATCGGGCAACAGGATTGTGGGCACAGTCACCGGGTCTGGGAGGTCAAGTTCGGGCACGCTGAACATATTCTCAGGCTCTACTTTCGAATTGACAAAAAAATGAGCGCCCCCGGGACGGGGGCGGGTGACAAGGTCCTGACAGAGTACCTATGCGGCACCATACTTTCAGGGCATTACATACTTCCCCCGGGCCAGACAGTAGACTGCGGAAGAAATACAGATGGCCGTGAAGGATACGCACTAAAAATACCCTCAGGCTCTTCGCTTGAGATACCCTTAATGTCCACTTACTCCGGTGGTCCGATAACAGTTAATGGTGGCTCTCTTGTGGTCTTTGGCACTGTTGATTTCAGGGAACCATATAACCCCAACGAAGATGGCCCGGGAAACCCGTGGTATGGAAGTATAAACGTGTATAGTGGCACGCTGCAGACATACAGCGGCTCACGTATCATGGGTAAGGGGTTCCTTGTAAGGGCATGGGGTGATGGCGTTCTATTGTTGGATGGCGGACAGTTCAGCTGTACGAGCTGTTTCTCTGTAATATCTTGCAGCAGGTATGATTCTGACGACACCTGCACCATACACTTTGGCTCTGATACTAGTGTCAGCGCAACCAGCACTATAAAGAGCGGCAACCCCATAATAGGTATACAAGGGAAGGTCACAAGGAGAGCGGGTGTTACTGTGAGCATATCGCCTGCGCTGGACGGCCACAGCACCAACTACTACACGTACTATGACGGTCCTATTGGAAAATTCGATGATGCCTACAAGAGGCATGCGCCGATACCGGAATCAGCCAGCCCGTCCGGCTTCTAACCCTTTTTAGCCTGCTCTTGACAATATAAAGCATATGAAAATGTTATTATGTTTCCTTCTGGCATTGTTGTTGATGGTACCGTTCTCGCTCGCGCTCCCGTCATCCGGCGCGCTGTACATGTCCATACCCAACTCCTCCATACGGTGCGCGAACATAGTGCTGCCCGACGATGCGGACTACTTCGGCAGGGGGACCGTGGATTATGTGATAGAGATGACACCCGACCCGCAGGAGACCTGGTCAGACCTCAGCTACCAGAGGGTGACCACTGATGAGAACAACACAGCGGTCATACCTGTATGCTTCTCATCCATAGGCAAGAGGCTTGGCAACTGCTCCAAACCCTTCACCATACGGATAACCGCGCCCGCGATAGGGCTGGACAAGACATGGGAAGGGGGCGTGTGCGCGTCCAGCGTGCCGGATACGGACACAGGGACAGTCCCGGGCGGTGTTGACACCCCCATGGAAGGGCTTGATGACGTGGATTTGTTCAGCGTTGGCCTTCTGGAGAGGAAGAAGTACAACACAAAGGGGGCAGAGACTGCATTCACCCTGCAGGTGGAATCGTATGCCGAATCAACGCTTGACATATCCGCCACGAGCGACAGCCTTTCCATCACCCCGTCCTCGACTCAGGTAACCACTGGGCCGGATGACAGCTACCATGAGATTGAGTTCACGACGGCTCCCATGAACACTGAGGGGACCTACGGCTTCACCATCACGGCCACAGCAAGGGACTGCGGCTCTTCTGCGATGTGCTCCAAAGGAGTGAACGGATATCTGGTGATAAGCGACCAGGTACCTGATCTGGAAGGTTTCCTGGTCTCGGTTTTCCCTGAGAACATCAATGTCAAGAACCTTAACCCCGTGAAATACAGGATAACAATAACC
>QMZP01000055.1 GCA_003663225.1 Candidatus Aenigmatarchaeota archaeon
GCTCGAGGATAGGGATAGTGGGATCAAGCCTGGGCGGCATGGTGACAGTGCTTGCCATGTCAGAAGGCATGCCCGCGAAGACCGCTGTGTTGGTGTCGCCTGCGACGGATTACAAAGAGAACCACAGGAAATTGAAGGCAGACAATGCCATGAGCAATGATTTCTACATAGACATATGGAAGCGTGACTTCTTCGGCCTCGCACGGTCTATAAGGAGGCCATGCCTCATAATACACGGCAACCTGGACGACGTGTGCTTCCTGTCGGGCAGCGAGAAGCTGCTACAGAGCCTTCCGCGAGGGTCGAAGCTAGAGATCATAGGCGGGGAAGGGCATTTCTACAGGAAGAGGGAGAACTTCGACCGTATGATATCGCTTACGGTCAGCTGGCTGTTAGAGAACTTGTGACATTTATTAAACCCCATTACAATTGTTTTGCATGGATTACGAGAAGCTACTGAAGAGGGGCATGGAAAAGGTGCCGGACGATGTTGAAGGCGGCGAAAGGTTCAGGATAGCCAAGCCTCAGATAGAGAAAGCCGGGTCAAAGACCATAATAACCAACTTCCTTGAGATAGCGGGCTCCCTGAGAAGGGACCCCGACGACATGTTCAAGTTCTTGCTGAAGCAGCTCGCAACGAAAGGCGAACTGGCTGGCCAGAGGGCAACATTGCAAGGCGTCTTCACGCAGGACCAGATAATGAAGAAGATAAACCTGTACGTCGGCGGATTCGTGAAGTGCCCCGAATGCGGGAAGCATGACACAAAACTCGTGTACGAGAAGGGCGCGGAACTCATAAAATGCGAAGCGTGCGGCGCCAAAAGTGCCGCAGGGAGGTGATATCTTGCCTGTTATAGAAGGGATAATGATAGAACGAATAAAACAGTCGACCATAAAGATAACTACCCGGTCCGTCAAGATACTCATAGACCCTTTCGAGGCACCCGGCGACCCCGTTGACCTTATACTCATAACACATAACCATTATGACCACTGTGACAAGGAGTGTATTGAGAAGGTCAGGAAGAAGGATACGGTTATAATAGGGTCCGAGACATGCCCGCGTGAGATAGACGGCATAGAGATAATGAAGCCGAACGAGACCAGGGAAATACACGGTGTCAGGATAGAATCCGTTCACGCGTACAACCTCAACAAGCCTTTCCACAGGAAAGGCGAGTGCTTGGGCTATGTGATAAACATAGAAGGCAAGCGCGTATACCATGCGGGCGATACTGACAGGATACCCGAAATGAAGGCCCTGGGTGACATAGACATAGCCATGCTGCCGGTCGGGGGCAAGTACACCATGGACGCGGATGAGGCCGCCGCAGCGGTGAACGAGGACATAAAACCGAAGGTGGCGATACCCATGCATTACGGTGACGTCGTGGGGTCAAGCGCGGATGCGTACAGATTCAAAGACCTCTGCGAGACAGAAGTGGTGATACTGTGAAGTACAAATTCATAGATGACCTGACATCGGATGTGATGTTCGAGGCCTACGGGAAGACACTGGAAGAGCTGTTCTCAAATGCAGCCGATGCCATGTTCTCGGTCATATGCCAGAAGGGCAAGGTTCAGGCAAAGGATATTAAGGAGGTGGCCGTTGAGGCAGAGAGCGAGGGCAAGCTACTGATTGGGTGGCTGCAGGAACTGATAGGCATGGTGGATGTGGACGAGATGTTCTTCTCACGGTTTGACGTCCTTTCCATACGGAAGGTCGCTGACCATGGCAAGAGAACGCTATGGACGCTTAAGGCCCGGGTGTTCGGGGAACCCATAAGCCCTGAGAAAGGAGGGACCGTGGTGAAGGCTGTCACCAATTACGGGTTCAAGCTGGAGAAGACACCAAAGGGCTTCAAGGCGAGGGTCAGCCTCGACATATAATCAGCTGATGCTTATTATTATCGCGCCCAGAGTAAATGTGCTGACATGACAAATGTAGGCGACGAGTTCAGTATTGCCATCTTGAATGTGGGCGCGGCAAGCGCCATTAGGAGCGACGTTAGCAGGAGATACTTCGCATACTTGTCCCCGATCAGCTTCTGAACGGCTCAATGTGGTGTGCCTCATGCGGGTGCATCTTCAGTATGTATGTTCCCGCCACGATTACGCTGATTCCCAGTATACCTAACATGGTCGGAATTCCCCGAGAAGCGCTCAGCCGGTGAATATGAGGAACGCTGGCGAGAATGCCAGCAGGGGGATTGATATGGACATGGAGGAGTGGGCGATTGCCTTTATCATGAGCATGAGGACAGAGACATCGAGGAGCGCGGCCGCATCAGCGAAGGCAGGAACCATGACATATATAAGGTTGCGCTGTGCAACTAAAAAGCTTTAAAACAACGCGACCCAAATAAAGAACAACTCCTTAGAATGGAGGGGTCTTAGATGAAGGAAAAACTCAGGCAAGTTGGCGATTTCGTATGGGAGCTCCCGAAAGGCTCCCGCGAGCGGATGGAGGTCTCTGCCAGGATAATAGGCAGCAATGCGATAATAGACCAGGTCGAGGACGATGCAGTGCAACAGCTGACCAATGTAGCCACGCTTCCCGGGGTGGTTGGCCCCGTGTGCGGCCTCAGCGACATGCATTGGGGATACGGCCTTCCCATGGGAGCCGTGGGGGCGTTTGACGCCGAAGAGGGCATAATATCAGCAGGGCTCTGCGGGTTCGACATAAACTGCGGCATAAACAGCATAAGGACGAACCTGAGCGCTGAGGAGATAGAGAGCAATAAGAAGGAGCTCATACAGACGCTGTTCAATAAGGTGCCTGTTGGTGTCGGCTCGAAGGGCAAGCTCGTGCTCACGGATGAGCAGCTTGATGATGTCATGAGGCGCGGCATCAACTGGGCTATAGAGAACGGCTACGGCACGAAGGAAGATGCAGCCCGCATGGAGGAGCACGGATGCATGGAAGGGGCTGACCCGTCCAAGGTATCGGACCTTGCAAAGAAGAGGGGCAGGTCACAGCTTGGGACGCTGGGTGCTGGCAACCATTTCCTTGAAGTGCAGAAGGTCTCTGACATATACGATAAGGGATTCGCGGACAGGTTGGGGATAAAGGACACGAACCAGGTGATGATAATGATACATTGTGGCTCAAGGGGGCTGGGCCACCAGATAGCGACGGATTACCTCAAGATACAGGAGCAGGCGGTCAAGAAGTACGGGATATGGCTCCCTGACCCGCAGCTCGCATGCGCGCCCGTTGGGTCCAGTGAAGGCAAGGACTTCTTCAGCGCCATGAAGTGCGCGGTGAACTACTCCTTCACTAACAGGCTTGTCATGACCCAGTGGATAAGGGAAGCATTCGAGCAGGTTTTCAAGAAATCATGGGAGGACATGGACATTAATACGGTTTATGGCCTTTGCCACAATGTGATAAAGCTCGAGGAGCACACCGTAAACGGCGAGAAAAGGAAGCTCTACGTCCACAGAAAGGGTGCCACTAGGGCTTTCCCCGACGACCCCGCCATAATAGCGGGCACTATGGGGACATCATCTTACATCCTCAAGGGGACTGAGAAGTCAATGGGAATGACATTCGGCTCCACGTGCCACGGCGCAGGAAGGCGCATGAGCAGGCATGCCGCGATAAAGAAGTTCTGGGGAGGCAAGGTGAAGGAAGAGCTTGCCAACATGGGCATAGAGGCCCAGTCGCCTCACCCCAAGAGCCTCGCGGAGGAGGCACCCGGGGCTTATAAGAACGTTGACGATGTTATAGAGAGCGTGCATGGTGCGGGCATATCCCTCAAAGCGGTTAGGATGGTCCCCGTGGGCGTTATAAAGGGATGACATCAACTATATATGAGGTTTGTTATATGGTCATAGGCTATGTCAAGCTCATGCGGCCCGTCAACTGCCTTATGACATCTGTAGCCGTCTTCATAGGAGGGCTTCTGGTATCTGCTGCCGCACCGTTCCCTTGGCTGGACAGGATAGCCATAGCCATGGGGGCGGCATTCATGATAGCAGGCGCAGGAAACGCCATAAACGACTACCTTGACGTTGATGCGGACAAGATAAACAGGCCCAGACGCCCCATACCATCCGGCATGGTATACAAGAGGAGCGCCCTCGTGTTCTCCATTACCCTATTCTTAATAGGTATAACACTCGCCGGCATCATAAACTGGGTCACGTTCGCAATAGCCATACTCAACTCTTTCATTCTCATAATATATTCCACGCACTTGCAGAACAAGATGTTCATGGGCAATGTGGCCATAAGCTACCTGGTCGCGTCCGGGTTCCTGTTTGGCGGAGCTGCCCTAAACGGCGTGGCCCTCCCGTTCATGCTGGCACTGCTCGCCGGGCTGTCCAACATGTCAAGGGAGATAGTGAAAGACCTTGAAGACATGGAAGGCGACAGGCTTTCCTTCCTGAAGCGCATGGCCAAGAATACCATAAAGAAGGTTGTGCCCTCCATTGCTGACAGGTTCGGCTTCGATGGCAAAACAGCGAGACTGAAGTACACATCCAGGACGCTGTCCACCTTCGCTGTCCTGTTCATTCTGCTCACCATCGCGGTATCGCCGCTTCCCTATGCCTTCGGGATACTTGGCATGGGCTACCTCATCATGCTGATACCAACGGTCATCGTTTTCTTGCTGGCGGCCGTGATAACGGCGAAGGCGAGCTCAAAGAGACACTATAAAAGAACAAGCAAGCTCATAAAGACCGGGATGTTCCTGGGGCTGATGGCATTCATTGTGGGCGTCCTAATATAAATCCTAACCGGGAACTAACTCTGCATAAGGGCCTATAGTTCAGTGGATAGAATGCTGGCTTGCGGAGCCGGTGACCTGGGTTCGACTCCCAGTGGGCCCATCACAATGCCTTTATCTCGTCCTTGTCAAGCCCCATGGACTCCAGAAAGCCCTTCCTTTTCCTTTCTATGAGCTTGAGATACGGGGCGTAATCCCTTAGCAGTGACTTCTTTGAGCAGTGTAGCATGCCGCCCAGCTTGGAATGCGCTGATGCTATCATGGCGTTCCTTCCCTTTGCCCTGGCCATTTGTATGAACTTCTTCGGCGGCTGGTATTGTATGAAACCGTGTGTCTTGCTGTCCTTTCTTGACAGTGAGACGCCTGCCATCATGTCCACCATGAATCCCTTGAACCTCCAGTTCTGCTGGTTCATGACAAGCCCCCTGAACACGTCGGCCTTTGCCAGTGTCTCGAATGCATCAGCCAGCTCTGCTGGATCCTTGAATTCGAGGTGCATGTTGCTCTCCATCCACCAGAACAGCTCATCGGAGTCCTTGTCGGCCATGTGTATTGCTTTCCTGCTGGCCGACATGCTGCCTGACCTGAATATGGTTGGAAGCACGTCGAATACGGTGCTTTCCCTCTCCCTAAACCCCAGAACCTGCAGCTCATCGGATGTGAAGGCGTTCTTGCCCTGTGCAGCTATCTGCAGGTCGTTCACAGCAGAGCGCATGTCACCCTGCGACCATCTGGCCAGGTGTTTGAGTGCATCCTCATCCGGAGCTATGCCTTCTGCCACGCATATGTCCCTCAGTCTCTTCGCCACTGACGGTGCCGGGACCTTGTGCACCTTAATGGTCTTGATGTAAGGCTTCAGCGACTTGAGTTTCGGGGACCACGGGTCGTTCGCTGTGAGGAATATGGGATAATTGGACGCCTTTATCAGCTTGATTATGGCCGACGCTGCTCCCCTGTCCTGCTTGCCTGATAATCCATCGGCCTCGTCTATGAGTATTATCTTGCTGCCACCGAACAACGGCATCGTTGTTGCGGTCTGGGCGAACTCCTCTATATCCTGAGTGCTCCTCTTGTCCGATGCGTTTAGCTGTATGAGGGTGGCTCCTGATTCCTTTGCGAGCGCCTCTACCATAAGCGTCTTGCCGCATCCCGGCGGCCCGGCAAGGAGCATTGCCTGGCCCCTCTTCCTGCTGCCCACCCAGCTCCTGACCTCTGATACAGCCTTTCCCTGCCCTGCTACGTCCTCAAGCGTAGCTGGCTTGTGCTTCTCGGTCCACATAGAAGAATCCGTTTCCATCAGAGATAGTCTTGTCTGCAGTCTTTTTATTGGTTCCCGCTGAGCTCCCTCTCCTGGATGTACATGTATGCTGCCTCTGCTGCCTTGGAGCCGTCAGCGCATGATGTGATTA
>QMZP01000056.1 GCA_003663225.1 Candidatus Aenigmatarchaeota archaeon
CCCTGTTATCGACCGGCATCTGTAATGTAGAAGCCAGTGCGGATGTTGAGAAGAATAGGAAAAGGACAGAAACCAGCAACACCACATGACCATCCATTCAACCACTCACTGCCTTAATGAACGTTCCGACAGGCCTGTCATACCCCTTCTCTGCCTCCAAAGGGAACAGGCCGCCAGGTATCTCGCCGTTCTTCCTGTGATGGGCTATGCACTCGCAGCATACGCCCTTCCTGGAGCACCCCGGATACGTGCAGGTGCATTCCCTGAGGTTCTCATCCTTCCTGCATTCCATGGTTCACCTCTGAACATATTCCTTGCCGCTGTCAAGGCACTCCTTGGCTATCATGAGCTCGGAAGCTATGTACCCCATGTTGCCCAGGGAGCACAGTTTCCTGTCAGCTATCTCCTTTATCATCTTGTCAGGGTCCTTGCCCCTGAATTCTACTATCATCTTGTGGCCGCTGTCGACGAAGCCGCAGCATATGAGCCCGTTTTCCAGCTTCACCAGGAAGTATCCGTTTGGGTCCTGATTCCACGGATGCTCCTTCTCATCGCACATCACGATTTCCCTGTCCTCAGGTATCTCTATCATGTGCCGGGGACACTTCTTCATATTAAAATTAACACAGGCTGCTTATTAATTATTTCATTCCCTTGAGCACGCCAGCCAGTGTTTCCAGGCCGTCCTGGAACTCTTCCCTGCCTATTACCAGCGGCGGGGCTATGCGTATGGTGGACTTGCCGCCGTACAGCAGGAGCAGGCCCTTCCTGAACGCCTCCATTATAGCCATCTTCTGCCTGTCCGGGGCAGGTTCCCTTGAGCGCTTGTCCTTGACCATCTCCACCCCTATCATAAGCCCGAGTCCCCTGACATCGCCGACATGCCTGCAGTCTTCCTTGACGTCCTTCATGTACTTCAGCCCCATCCTGCCCAGCCTGGCCGCATTCTCCATGAGCTTGTGCCTCTCTATGTAGCTTATGGAAGCGAGCGAAGCTGCGCATGAGACAGGGTTGCCTGAGAACGTGCTGGCATGCGCCCCGGGAGGCCACTGCATTATATCCTTGTGGGCAACGCATGCGCCGAGCGGCATGCCGCCTGCTATGCCCTTGGCAAGGCACATTATGTCAGGCTTTATGCCGAAGTGCTGTGAGGCGAACCATTTGCCGGACCTGCCAAAGCCTGTTTGTATCTCATCAGCTATCATAAGGAAGCCGTTGTCCCTGCATATCTTCCTGAGCCCCGTGAGGAACCTCTTCGGCGGTACAACGTAGCCGCCCTCCCCTTGTACGGGTTCGAAGAAGACGCCAGCGACCTCGTCAGCTGGCAGCGTCGTCTTGAGCAGCGTGTCCTCTATGTAGGAGAGGCACTCCATGCCGCACCCTTTGCCGTCCTCATGCCCGAACGGGCAGCGGTAGCAATAGGCATAAGGGACATGCACCACGCCGGGCACCAGCGGCCCGAAATGGTTACGGTGTATGGTCTTGGAGCCCGACAGCGTCATGGATGCATATGTCCTGCCATGGAAAGAGTTGAAGAATGATATGAACCTTGAGCGCCCGGTTTTCCATCTGGCGAGCTTGAAGGCGCATTCCACCGACTCTGTGCCGGAGTTGGTGAAGAACACACGCTGCTCTCTGCCGGGCGTTATCTTCACGAGCTTCTCGGCCAGCTTCACCTCCAGCTCGTTGTAGAAATCCGTGCCGGCGTTGTGCAGTATCTTATCTGCCTGGGCCTTCACCGCCCTTACCACGTCCGGGTTTGCATGCCCCACATTGGATACCGCTATGCCGGCCGTGAAGTCGAGATACCCCTTCCCGTCAACATCCCAGAGCCTCGCACCCGAGCCCCTGTCTATGACAACGGGCTGTCCCCTGGTATAGGATGTTGATATGACCTTCTTGTCGCGGGCTATCACTCCCTTCGACCTGGCGCCACCGGACTTGCCGGCATTTGAGCTGGGCCTTTTCGCCCGTCTCCCGGACTTCTTCCTGGCCGCCATGGTATATTATTCTCCGAACCGGATAATAAGCATTTCACCTTTCCATCCCTAACTCAAACCTTTTTAGAAAACAGGCACGAAATAAAGCATACAAAAGGGGAAGATGGAAAGAAGCGCCCATCATCATATCAGTCCTTGTGATGTTCATAGTCCTCATCGCCATAGTCTACTGGCGGCTCTACATGGCATGATTCTCTCAGACACCAACCAGAACAAACAACCGTTCACATATATATCCCCCTAAGTTGACAAAACAAAAGGAGAGCAGCCTGTACGGCACACTGCTCTCCCCGGAGCTCCTCGCCGGGGCCAAGAATCCGGCAAGGCATGGCAAAGAAGCCTGTCAGGACCTCCGTTGCCTTCTCGCCACCATGAGAAGGCCGCCCAAGCCAAGCATACCCAGTGTCGCCGGTTCCGGTATCACCACCACATCATCCACGTAGAAGTGATTACCAGTCATCATAGTGCAATCCAACTGCAGCTCCGAACCGCAGTCGGATGCGTTATAGGCATCGAATGTTTCGCCGTACCATGTACCATCAACCGTTACCTTGGCCGTCGCGCTGCTACCGGTGAACCCGTCTATCTCCACGGACACTTCGCACCAAGAGTCGGACTTGAAATAATCAACAGTGATTTGCTCGCCGTTCCTGTCCAAGAAGTAGATCTCATCATTATAGAAGTACAACCTATTCAGAGGAAGATCTTTTTCCATGGGGTTGGATAGTCCGATGCTAACAAGGGCGCCCAAAGGTACATAGACAGCCATGCTGTAGGTAAAGTTATCGGTGGTACCCAGGTTATCCAGGGTCAGGGCAGCATCCCTTTCATTTGTCGCTTCAATGACCTTGAAAGCTTGGCTCGCGGAGTTGTATACTTCGTCCTGAATGAGGCTTTCGGCCTGGAACGCTTCCCATTCATCAGGCTTTTGGCCTAGGGGATACGTGTAGGTGTCGTCGAATCCCTCTGAGTCGTAGGGTATGGTGGCGGCTTGGGCTGTTTGGGTGTTGGCCGTGATGGTGAACAGCAGCGCCAGCACGACCGTGCAGAATGCAATCCATTTCTTCATACGCGTTCTCCTTATGAAACGTTGACCAAGAAACGGGCCCACACGCGCAGGCACGTAAGGGTTCTGGGCTTATGCCCACTGTATAATATCACAGGCTCCCCGGCGGTCGTTGCACCTCCTTTCATTGCCGAGTTACTTCTAACCAAGAATAAGTCCTTCCTGTCTTGCGCCTATGTAGGCACGTAAGACAACGGACATAGCGGTTTTCTATGTCATCGCCTGCCTGGACAAGCGTTAGTTAGGGTTATATGTGGAATATGATGCATGGGTGAGTTGCCACTCATATGTAACATTTTTATCCTAACACTTTTTAAGCTTAATTGTGCTCATGGGGGCCTTGCATTGCTCAGGAAGCGGTGCGGTGCTTGACTGTCATTCCCAGGAGCGCAAGCGAATCCTGTTCAGGCGCGGCAGATGACACGCCGGCCTCGGCCAGTATGCTGGTGCCAATCTCACCCCTGTTAGGGATGTAGAAGTCCATGTAGACGGGGCCCGGCGTGGTGCCGAAGGCCATGCTACTGTCATCTGGACCACATATGTCAGACAGCTGCCTGAACAGCTGATAATTGGTCTTGTTTTGGATGGGGGATCTGAGATGCCCTGGGAAGGATGGCATACCCATCAGTCCCTTTCGAACTCAGGTTGCCGACTTTTCCTGAACCTTCATGTTTTCCCTTGAGGCTTTTGAGGAAGGCCTCAGCCTCATGTAAAAGGCTCACCCGAAGCCGGAGTCCTAGACCAAACTAGACTAATCCCCCAACAGAGGCTCCTCCACTCATGCTGCCTATGCAACGGAGGGTCTGACGGGATGTGCCGGTTTGTAGATATTATAATGGGGATAGGCTTAAAATAATTATGGATGCGCAGGAGACGCTTGAGGGGGTAATTATAGAGGTGAGGGCGAGACCCGGCTCGCCGAGGTTCATGCTGCACAGGGATGGCAGGCTGGAGCTGAGGTCGCAGCCTGAGAAGGGGAAGGCCAACAGGGAGGCGTTAAAGGAGCTGGGCAAGCTCTTCGGCTGCCGGGCCGAGCTGCTGTCAGGGACGTCCTCAAGGAGGAAGAGACTTCTCCTTAAAGGGCTGAAACTGGCCGAATTCAGGGAAAGGTTAAATATATCGCTGGACAAGAATTAAGCATGGGAGCTGCAATCAAGGCAATAGTGGCCATAATAGTCCTGTACCTCGTGTACGGGGCATACCTGTACATGAACGCCGGGAGCGCTGACATCATGCTCATAGTAACAGCACCTGCTGAGTCCATAATCACTTTCTTGAAGGGGATGCTGAGCGGTTTCGGCATAAATTTCTAGCATGCCACAGACAAAATCTCTGACCAGGGTAGTCATAGACACCAACCTGATAATAGCCGGAAGGTACAAGCCCGGGAGCGCTTCCAACAGGATAATAGACATGTGCATAGACAGGAAGCTCATAGCAGTCTATTCCGGCAAGACCAAGGACGAGAACCTGTTCATACTGCAGAAGGTCAGCCCGCCAAAGGATTACATAGACAAGATACTCCGGTTCTATTCCAGGTCCATCTACATACCGAACCCTGACATCAGGATAAGCATATGCTCTGACTACTCAGACAACAGGTATTTCGAGGCTGCCATAGCAGGCCAGGCGCAGTACATAATAAGCAACGACCGCCACCTGCTTGACCATGACGGGTACCACAGCATACGGGTCATGAGGCCAAGCGCATTCCTGAAGCACCTGAACGAGAAGAAGGAAGACCCACCGTCATATTCTGACGGCTGGATAGTGGATTAATAAGACGGGACATAATATTATACATGGCTTCTGACATACTGCCTGTAATAATAACCACCATGCTGCCCATCGCGGAGCTCAGGGGCGGCATACCGCTCGGCATAGCGCTCGGGCTTGACCCGTTATCCGTGATACTGACAGCGATAATCGTGAACTGCCTGATATTCTTCCCAATATACTTCGGGCTGCGCTTCCTCTACCAGGACTTCTTCTCCAGATTCGGCTGGGCAAGATACCTGATAGAAAGGGTGAGGAAGAGGGCAAGCCCTTACGTTGAGAGGTATGGCACAGCGGGCATAATACTGTTTGTCGGCATACCCGCCCCTGTCACGGGGGCATGGACAGGCACAGGCATAGCATGGCTCATGGGCCTTGACTGGAAGAAGAGTTTCCTGGCCATATGCCTGGGCGTGGTGATGTCAGCGACCATAGTGAGCATAGTGGTTCTGGGCGGTCTCAGCATAATTGGAGCGTTCGCGGCATAGCCTACATCATCCTGGCTATCCTTCTCGAGACGTTCCTTATCTCATGCAGCATTATCTCGTACCCTTTCCTCTCAGTCCATTCCTCCGGCGGGACTTCGTCCTGGTGGTAATAGGGGCCATGTATCTCCATGTCGCCGCTCTTGTACTCGGCGAACTCCTTGGCCAGCATCGAGCTTCCCGAGAACGCGGGGAACCTCCCATGGATGATGTCGAGGGTATGCATGTCAGCTGCCAGGACAACATCCCAGTCCCCCTCCACCTCGCCCATATGCTTTATGGTCTTGTCGTGCATGTCTATGCCGTCCTCTGCCAGTATCCTGGCAGTCGTCCGGCTGATATAGGCAGACTTCTCCCTGAGCGATTCTATGCTCTCAACGCCAACCCCTGCAGAATCCACATCAACCCCGTCGACACCATACTCGTCCAGGAAATGGCGGGTGTATCCTTCAAGGGAAGGGCTCCTCCCCTTGTTGTTGTAGCACACGTATAGCAGCTTCATCTCTCAAAAAAGTGCTGCATGATTTAAATAAGCATTCCACCTATCTGTGACGGCGGTAAGGAGCTAACCAATTAACGTTTGATAAAGGTTAGACCAGCCTGAAAGAGCCGACATAGGCGAATCCCAGGCGCTCAGGCGTCTCGCCCTCGCAGGACCTGTCGTGCCCACCGTTGCTGCTTTTCAGGTGCCTGAGCTTGCTGGCATCATATATGCCGACAGCATCACCTGGCCCCAGGCGCTCAATC
>QMZP01000057.1 GCA_003663225.1 Candidatus Aenigmatarchaeota archaeon
GGTCCCATGGGAAGGCATACCCCAGCAAGCCCAGCCCAGGTTCGTCCTGAACGAATCCGGAATATTCGAGTCCAGGTTCGTTTCAGTGGCAATCCAGCCTAGCCCTTCCATCATGCTTAAAGGCATGGAAGGTTCCACTCTGGGCATCTGGGTGGCACATGGTGAAGGCAGGTGCATATGGCCGGATGGCAACATCTTGAATAGGGCCCTCAAGAAGGGTCTTGCTCCTATCCGTTTCGTTGAGGAGGACGGTGAGGTGACCCAGAAGTACCCGTTCAACCCGAACGGGTCCGCTGTGGGAATCACCGGGCTCTGTTCAGAGGACGGAAGGCACCTTGCACTGATGCCGCATCCTGAGAGGCTATTCCAGAGGTGGCAATGGCCCTACTGGCCGGATGCATGGTCGCATATCCATGATTCCCCCTGGCTCCGTATGTTCCAGAATGCCAGGGAATGGTGCACGGATAATAGTTGATGCCTGATTGCTGTTGGAAGGGCTGCTTGTACACGGCCCTTCCCATTGTTTTGTCAATTAATGGGGATAGAAAAATAAATTATACGGATTCCTTAGTTATGACCAGTTCCCCGTGCTTGATGCCTTTCAGTGCCTTTATGTTGTCTGCCAGCTTTCTCACCCCTGATGTTTTGCCCCGTATTATCAGGACTTCAAGGCACGCCTGCTCGTTCATGTGTATGTGAACGGATGACATGATTTCCTCATGGTGATGGTGCTGGAGGTGAAGCAGCTTGTCGGCCACGTTGCCTATGTTATGGTCATAGACTATAGTCAGCGTTCCTATCACATTACCCTTGCCTGACTCAACATCAGACTCAAGAAGCGATTTCCTTGTAAGGTCCCTGATGAATTCCGAGCGGCTCATATATCCCCTGCTTCTCATGAGCTTGTCGAACCTGGCCAGAAGTTCGGGTTCCATTGATATTCCAAATCTTTCCACCGTCATGATAACACGCTGGACTATATTTGTGCTACTGATATAAATTGCAAGCTTTTATAGCTGCTGCTCTATAGATAAAGCAATAATAACACTAAATTATAAAAGTTGCTACTGTGATATTCATGTGGCTTGTAACTACTCTCGTCGCTGCGGTTGGGTCCACTTCTGCGTGGCTTTTCGTTCCCAAGAAGTACAAGCTCGGCTTTCTCAGCCTGATGCTGTGGGGTGCTTCCATAATGATACTCGTGGACCATATCTTGGGGTATGACGGGGGCGAGTTCATATCAATGACCACCGAGGGCCTCATAACCAACAGCGCGGTGCTCGGCATAGTGATGCTGGTGCCGATATTCGCCATATGGCAACTATCGGTGATATTATCAATCAAGAGAGGGGGTAAATGATGGCTTGCTTCATACTTCCCATGTCACTGGGCATAATAACCCTGATTGCAAAGAAGGCGTTCCCTGATAGGATGCATATAGAATGGCTGAACATGATGCTGTGGGGCGCATCCATCATGCTGGCAGTCGAGCACGTGGCGCATGGCGAGATAATGCTCATACCGCCGTTCCTTACGGCCGGAATCCCGGAGATACTGCCTGAGATGCTGGCTGTTGGCGGGCCGATGACCGTATTCTCGGTATCGGCCTGGGCTGCTATGGTGATGATAAATAACAGGTTTCTTGCAGGTTTGTCCGCTGTGAATGTGCAGAGGACGGTTAACTACTGATGCGTATCCATTCTGATCTCCTTTATCAACCACTGTAGGCGCTTTTCCGGCGGCAAAGGAGGGACATTTATGATATCATAACCCAGCTTCCTGTATACCTTCTCTATCGATTCGTGTATCTTCCTCGCCATTTCGGGGTCCTCCTTCCTGACATCATCCTTCTCATAACTGGGAAGCTGGTCCAGAAGTATTATCTTGTGGTATCTCGGCGGTGAGCCGTGCTTGTGCGTGTCCTTTGGTGGGTCTATGCCGTAGACCTCACAGTATGCCAGTATGTCTCCTATGCCCCTGTCTATGAAAACGATTTCTTCAGGCAGCTCGCTCTCGTGCTTCAGGTGGTTCTCGAGCAGGACTTCCTGAAACCTGTTTATGTCCTTCCACGGGAGAATATCGCCGCCGGTTGCTTGTTGCTCTTCTATTATCTTCCTGGCTATCTCATGCATGACGTGATAGCCTTTCTTCTTCAGGTCGTTCAATATGGTGGTTTTCCCGACGCATGGGCCACCTGTTATGACATATACCTGCTTTGGCACGCAATCACCGTTTCTTTATCTAAGTGTGAAAGCCTTTAAATCAGTGTATGTTGGCCCCTCATTTGAGAGCACGCTCTTCTTGAGCTTTATCTCATTCACTTCCATATTACCCAGCTTCAGGTCTTTGTTCTTATCGATTGCTTCTAGGAGCTTGTCTCTGTTCCTTCCCGACCTTATTCTCCCCAGTGTTAAGTGTGGCTTTGGCTCCCTGCCCTCATGCCTTATGTGGTCAAGAGCAAAGTTCAGCCTTTTAGCCAACTTCATGAGAACTTCACGTCCTTCCTTCGTGTTAATCCACAGGGTCTGTATATTCTTCGGGTTCCCGAAGTATCCCATTCCTTCAACCGATAACATGAAAGGCTCTATGCCCTTAATGGCATTCTCTGTGGCATTCTCGATAGCCTTCACGTCTTCTTCACGTACTTCACCGAGGAACTTCAATGTCATGTGAAGGTTCTCTTTTTCAGTGAACTTGGCGTCGCAACCTGTTGATTTGAGGTCTTCTATAATTTCACATGCCCTTTCCCTTATATCCTCTGTGATATCGAGCGCTATGAACAATCTCATGCCAATCTATTATCTTCACGCAATATAAATAATCCCATGATGTTATTCATGCCAATAACAGGTATCTTGCGTGCCTTCACGCCAATCTTCACACCTTAGTAACGACTTGCTTGTCAACTTCACGCAACATAAACAATTTAAATAATGATTTCATATTACAACTGTTATTTCGCGTGAAGCGTTTATGAAACGCGCGTGAAGGTTATTGACTGTATGGGGAGTGATATGGAGGGAAACGGTTTCACGAATTTCGGATGGCAGGGCAACCCGTTCACTTTCAACATAATGCCTGAGTTGTTCGTAGGCTATAACAAGGAAGTCGACAACATACTCCATAGCGTGAATATGGGAACCAAGTTTTCCCTTCTTCTTGGCCCCACGGGTTCTGGGAAGACCACGATGCTCATGATGCTCATAACGAAGTTCCATAACTTCGATAACGTCATATACATACCCAAGCCGCCAAAGGAATCCGCTGACTGGGTCACTGTCTTCGGCAAATTCACGAAGCCATGCTTCCCGAAATCGATATTTTCTAAAGGCAGCAGCACGAACCTCTACAACCTCAGCGAAACCCTCAATAAAAAGCTGAACGGTGACAAATGCGTCCTTTTCGTGGACGAGGCGCATGAGGCTTCTGTTGTGCGCCTTGAGTGGCTCAGGACCATAACAGACCAGACAAACGGGCTTCACATAGTGCTTGCAGGGCTTCCGGTCTTCGAGTGTATGCTGAAGAGCAAACTCGAAACCTTCCTCAAGAGGATAAGCACCAAAGTGGAGCTAAGCACGCTCACGAAGTCAGAAACCAGGGAACTCATAAAGAAGAGGATAGAGAGCATGGGTGGGGATGACATAAGGCCCTTCACGTCCGATACCATTGAATATGTTTACTCCAAGACAGGGGGCTTTCCCCGTGAGGTCATAAAGCTGTGCAGCGAGATTGCCCACAACGCTAGCCTGCGTGGCATCAGCACCATAGACATGAACTTCATGAAGGAAACAGAGAAGCCTGAGGAGAGGATATCTCTTGAAACCATAGCCGAGCTTCCCGAGAGGCAGAGACTGGTGCTCGAAGCGCTTGCCGACAGGGGCGAGATGACGCCCTCGCAGATCGTGAAGAAGATTGACATAGAGTACAAGGACAAGGACAACGCGGTCCGCTCCATAAACAACATACTTAGGAGGCTCATGAAGGAGGGCCTGGTGGACAGGAACAAGCGCGGCAAGACGTACAAGTACAAGGTATCTGGCAAATACCAGAGCCTTACTGTTAGGGCATGATCTTCCCAAAAACGGACTTATTCTACCATTACCACGCTGCCTGTGCTGTTGCACTGGACAACCTCAAGCCCGTGTCCTGCTATGGTTATGTTGTGGAGCACCAGCTGGCTGTTCCCGCTGCTCCGGGGCGTGAAGGTAATAACTGCGACGGTCCCTGACCCGCTGACACTCTGGTTGGTTGCCATTCTGCTAACTGCGAAGAAGATGGTGCCGTTGGCATGGGAAGCCAATGAATATGTCGATGCACCGTCCTTGCTAAAGAAGCCGCCTCCCGACAGGTCCTCTACCAGTAGCGTGTTATTGTCGTATGACAACCCAAATTCTGCTCCGTACAGCTGCATGCTGGTGTCCACGTAGACGCTGGCATGAAACGTGCTGTTCTTGCTCATGTTCACGTGAATGTTATCTGGTATGACCATGATGCTGCAGTAATCCCTTTCATCGTATGTGCATATCATCTCCTCACAGGGTTTTGCATAGTCAGTTCCGCATGCGTTCCTGTCCGTGCATGCCCTTGTCATGATACCGTTCTCGGAGCATTCCGACCACTCCGTGCACTCCCATAGCGTCGTGCACTGGGTCCCGGAGGCACCACCGGAACCGCCCCCTCCTGCCATGTTCATGGCAATCGGGGGCTCTTGTTCCTCATCGGCGGATTCATTACCCCCATCCGTTGCGTTGATAGGTGGTGTCTTATTCCCTGCTAATACAGGGATCCCCGCAACCAGGTCGGTCTTCCCCTCTTCAGAAGCGTTGTCAGGTGAAAGAATGGGACCGTTCAGGCTGTCGTTGCCGTAGTATCTTATCGACATGCCAGTGAAAGGGTTTTGGTATGCTACTATACTGGCTGCTGCCACTATTACCAGCAGCACAAAAACCGTTATCATATAGTCTTCCACCGTATCAGCCTTTCAATATCTTTGTAGCAAAACAATTTAAACCGATATGCATGTCTTCCCGAACTCGTAGCCTATCATTCCGAAGTCAAGCACGTTTATCACATTGTCCTTGACAAGGTCTGCTCTCGGATCCCAGTACGGGCTCCATGGTCTGGTATGGTAGGCAGCTCCCACTATGGCGAGGTCGAATATGTTAACCCTGCAATCACCGTTGGCATCGCCGAATATTGGATAGCTATCGCACGCATCCCCCACGCTGTCGTTGTCAGAATCCTCCTGTCCTGGGTTCGATACATTCCAGCAGTTGTCCAGTTCGTCCTCTATGCCGTCGCCGTCCGAATCCAGAAACATGCTGAATACCACTACAGAACAGTTCACAATACCTGCTGTGTCGTTTGCGCAGACCCGAAGCGTGTTGGTGCCGTTGATTGCCTGTATGCTGGAATTGATTGCTCCACTGTCGTTCTTGTGCCATGTGACCATGCCTTCATAGTAGCTTGCGTATTCCCTGTCATAATAATAGCGTGTGGCTATCCGTGTCTTCAATTGCAACACGTCTCTTCTTAAACACTTCTCAGGTATTCCGTTGTTAAGAGTCGTATATGTGCCGAATATGCGCTGCTGGCTGAATTTGATCCACTCTGAATAGTTTTGATTCCATCCCTCACGAAATTCCATGCAATACACCCATAGCCTGCCGTGGAGCATGTTGAAAAATATATCGGTTACCCTGAAGGTCCAGTTGGCTGATGAGACGTTCTCTGGTATCGTAAAGTTCTCGTATATGAAGCACTGGCTGGTAGTGTCTGTTTCGTTGTGGTATTTGCACTTGGCCTGTGTCCATCAGTTGCCGTCGAAAGCGTTGCTGCATGGCCTGTAAGGCTCGTCAAACTCACCCTGGCATGCATGTGCGTCTTCCTGGTCAACATCCACTGATTCAGGCTTGAATAAGCTATTGTTGCTCCCGTTGTTCAGCGAATACCACGCGTCGGTTATGTTGCCGTCGCTCCACCATTTCAATCCCATATCGCCATCTCCTGCGTGGGTTGTGTTGGCAGGTTCCTTTATGAACACAGAAAACCTGTATAC
>QMZP01000058.1 GCA_003663225.1 Candidatus Aenigmatarchaeota archaeon
ATTGCAAACTGGGGGAGATCAGATTGCGGCACCCCTTCATGGTGCAATGGTGCAGATGTAAACAACGACGGCACAGTTGACGAGATTGATGCATATATATTGATGGCGCAATGGCTCAATGAGAGCTGCCATCTCAACGCCAAGAACATAATAATGTCCCAGCGGATAAAGGGCTCCAAGGTGCTGTTGGCTTTTGTCAGCGGGACTACACTGGACATCGACAACAGGATGCAGTCCATAGGCTCTGGACGGTTCCTGGGTCTTGCGAGCCCCACATTCGCTTCAGGATTGGGCGCCACGCATGTGGTAAAGGTGCTGCTCAACTACACAGGCATGGACGTCGTGAGCGACCTGATACTCCAAGAAGGCAGGCACAACCTGATGATAGAGAACACCGGCAAGTCCGGGGGACGGCAGATGATAAAGGTGCGCTCCCTTTGAGGTTGAGCAATTTATACCGTCCCCTATACAATTATATAACATGAGAGCAGCATACGCCATATTTGCGATGACGGCCTTTGCCGCGCTTCTGGCCTTTCAATACCCCGTTGTTGCGATCCCGCCGCCCGGGATATTCGCGGGCGGCTCAGGAACGCTGGAAGACCCTTATCAGATAGAGACATGCGTCCAGCTGCAGAACATGAGCACAGACCTGACGGCCTACTATGCCCTTAACAATGACATACACTGCTCCATGACAAGTAAATGGAACGATGGAGAGGGCTTCAGCCCTGTTGGTGTGTTTGAAGGAGGTCTTGATGGCAGGAACCATACAATATGGGACCTTAACATTCACAATGTCAGCAACAATTATGTGGGGTTGTTCGGGAAGATTACGGGCAGTGCTACGGTCAAGAACCTGATACTGAGGAATGTTAACATAACGGGCAGCATGAACGTTGGAGGGGTTTCCGGTTACATCATTGACGCTATGATATACAACTGCCATGTCACGGGCAATGTGAAAAGCGGCTCCTTATATGCCGGGGGTTTAGTTGGAAAGTCAGTCGACCTGGACGTGAGGGATTCCAGCTCGATGGCAGACATAGAGTGCGGCGGGAACTGTGGGGGAATCGTGGGGGGCGTCACTGGCGGCCAGATACTCAATTCCTATTATTCAGGAAACCTTTTAAGCAGCGGGAATTACCTGGGCGGCATTGCAGGATGGATAGACAGCGGCACGCTCATACAGGATTCGTATGCCAGGGGGTCGATAACAGGCAACAACAACATAGGCGGCATCGTGGGCAACCACAATGAGGGCAGCGACAACATAATAGAGAACTGCTTTTCGAGCATGCTGATAACGGGCAATTCCAAGCTCGGGGGGATTGTGGGGTTCAACGATGGCGCAATCATAACGAACTCGTACTGGAATAACGTGACAGGCAACCCGGGCTACTGCGTGGGCGACCCGCAGAGCAATGAAAACTGCACGGCTGTCCAGGACAACGAGTCCTGGTTTTTCTCAGCATCCAACGAGCCCATGGCAAGCTGGGACTTCGATAGCGAGTGGGTGACAAGGGACGGTGATTACCCTGTTCTGTCTGGCCAGAACACCCTGGATAACTGCACAGAGCTATGGATACCTGATACCACCTATGTTCTGCATAACAACATAACGTCAATCCCAGCATCCGTATGCCTCAATGTGACAGCTGATAATGTCACCATTGACCTCAATGGCCACACCATTGCCAACGGCACGGACGTAGGTATATATCTGGGATACGTGAAGCGTGCCAAAGTCATTAACGGCACCATAAGCGGTTTCGGGTACGGCGTATACGCCTACAAGAGCAACAGGACAGTGATAGATGATGTAACATTCACAGACAACCTGGATGCTGGCGTATATGCCTACAAGTCAGAGAGGAATGAGATAACCAACGTGGTTGGGCGTGACAACGAGAGGGTGCTTTATTTCTCTGGTTCGCATCACAACATAATCAGGGACTTCAATGCCAGCAACTCTTACAGGCACATATATTTCTCCGGGTCTTCAAACAATACCCTTTCTTATATCAGCACTATGACGAATACCTATTACGGCTCGGTATATAACCTTTTCAACTCCACGCTCAAGCATTCCCGGCTATACAACTGCACTGATGACTGCGTTGCCATGCCATATTTTTCATATATCGAAAACGTGACCATGACTGGCACGGACTCAGCACGGGATAGCCTGGTCTATGACGCTTCTTATAGCGTGTTCAGGGACATAAGGGCGGTCAACTGGGGGGAAGGCGGCGCAATGGGGGTGTATGCCAACAACCTTGTGATTGACAGCCGTTTCGAGTCGTCAGCGGAAGAAGATATAATATCATACGGGGAAAACAACACATTGCTCAACTGTACATACGATACTGAAAGTGTTTATTATTATGATGATGATGGTGATCTGATAAGGAAGTGGTATCTCAACGTGCTCGTTGAGGACGATATGGGCAGGCCGGTTCAGAACGCCATAGTAACCCTGTATAACGGGTTTGGGGATCTGTACGACACCTCCAACACCAACGTTGCCGGGGAGACCAAGCGCTTTGAGGTCATAGAATATGTCAACGTATATGATTCCGGGGTGACAAGCCACAACGATTATACCATAAAGGTCAACCACACGACACCCATGCTGGGGGCCAAGACCAAGACAGTCACCATAGATGCCAATTCGTTCGAGAAGCTTACTACCGAAGCGGGCATGCATACCATGCAGATAAGGCTGAACATCAACAGCACGGGCGAGAACATATACGTACCGGGTGAGGGCAGCGTCAGCGTGTTTGACATGCGTTCCTATAATCCCCCCAAGTGGTATGCTTCCTCGGATAAGGGTGGCCGCGTGGCTTCCCTTGTCCTTGCTCACCAGTCCCCGTATGACATACGCATAGGCAACACCAGCGACTCCTGGTGCTACGGTGCTGACACGAACAAAGACGGTTTTGTCGGCCAGGCAGACTTGAACATCGTTCTGTCGCATTTCGGCGAAAGCGGATGCTCTGCTTCCAACTCATGGTGCAGCGGGGCTGACACGGACAACGACGGGGCAGTGGACGACTTCGACCTGTCCGTTGTGTTGGATAAGATGGGCGACAATTGCAGCATGAACGGCCGTTCCATGACGCTCTCCCAGACCCTGCGCAACTCAAAGGCGCTGCTCGTGTTCACCGGGGGGGACAGGGGGACGATTGAGGAGAAGGCACAGTCCGTCGAAAGCGGAAGCTTCCTGCAGCTGCCGAGCCCGTCCTTCGCTTATGGCAGAGGCACGGAATCGGTAGTCAAGTTCCTTGTAGGATACCATGACGTGGACATAGCAAACGACCTGATACTGCAGCAGGGGAAGCACACCCTTGAGTTCAGGAACAACGGACTGTCGAATGGCAGCATAGAGATTGCAGTGAGAAGCGTATAGCCTCGCGCAGCCATAGAACAAATGAAAGAAAAAGCGCACAAGAGAAAGAAAATCAAGCGGGGAAGTCGTCATCGTCTGAATCGTCTTCTTCCCAGTCTTCGTCCTCGTCATCCGTTTCGTCGAAGTCATCGTCTTCGTACTCTTCCCAGCTTTGGGATACTGTCATAGGGACACCTCCGTGAACCGAACGTTGGAAACCTATACGTATTAGAATTATACAATTTATATTTAAGCTTTACTGGGCGGCTGTTCCCACTTTCTGGCAGAAGCAGACCTCTTGCTCGGTTGATATGCACATGGTGCCCCCGTCGGTCATGCCAATCACAACCCTGGTGCCCTCGATATCCCCGAACTTGAGCGAAGAGACGGTCTCACCGGTCTCCTGCTCTATGGAATCCCTTATGGTGGGGTTGGCATAGTCTCCGTTGCTTATTATGCTGCTTAGCTGGTCCTGGTGCTTTATTATCAGGTTGGCCACTGTTCCGCAGTCATCTGATATGCTGTCTCCCGGGATGAGGCCGTCGAGTCCGTCAGAGCTGATGCCCCCCATGGCGCTGGATATCATCTGCAGGTCTTCCGGGGTTATGCCGAATTCCGAAAGGACTTCCTGCTGGAAATTGGGGAACCCCCGGAAGCTCATCGCAGAGAAGCCTATGAGCCCCAATATCACGACAACCCCTGCTATGGTGAAGGGGTTGAGTATCATGCTCTTCGGCTCCCCCCTCGACTGCTCCCTCTGCAGCCTTTCCTCCAGCTTGTTTATTTGCTTCTTTATGCCCGGCGCTGATGGTATGTACCTCGATAGCAGCACGAGGCCGGCGGCGAAGACGACTGAAGCCAGTACACCCGTTGCCAGCATGTCCAGCTGCATTATCTTGAATATGCCGTCCTTGAAGAGCGGCATGTGCTTTACCAGGGAGACTGCCGCGAACAAGGAGAAGAAACCGAAGACTATCCTCAGCGCCAGCCTCTTCCAGAACGGCGCGTATGCCCTGTAGCCTATGACAGCTATCGAGCCGAAGAAGAGGACGAGGAATATGTAGGAGACTACCTGTATGCCCTGCATTATAGAGGGCAGGTTAGCCAACAGTTCGGAAACAGTAGCAACCATCCCGGCGGCATCCACCATAATAACACGCCACTGCTTTATCTTTTAGCTCCGCCAATATTTATATGGTCTTATGTTTGAGAAGAGCCTGCTCTGCTATCGCTGCGGGAGCAGATACCCCACATCAGAGCTCATGTTCAGGTGCCCTGAATGCGGCAGCTCGCTTGAAGTGGAGTTCGATTATCCCAGGCTGAAGAGGCGCATGAGGGCATGCAAGGACCGCCCCCCGGGCCACATGAGATATGCCGAGCTTTATCCAGTCAAGAAGCCCGTAACAGCCGGCGAGGGTAACACCCCGCTCATACGCAGCAAGGCGCTGGAAAGGAAGCTGGGCCTTGAGTTCGAGCTGTGGCTCAAGATGGAATACCAGAACCCGACCGGCTCGTTCAAGGACAGGGGTTCGTCAATAGAAGTGGCCAAGGCGCTCAGGTTCATGGACAGCGGGAAGCAGAAGAAAAGAAGGGCGGTATGCGCAAGCACTGGCAACATGGGAGCATCCGTCGCTGCCTATTCTGGTATAGCTGGTGTGCCGTGCACCATTTTCACGCCGGCCGATGCTTCGGCCGTAAAGCTGGAGCAGATACTGGCCCATGGGGCCGATGTGTACAGGATAAAGGGGGATTACGCCGCGGCCGCAAAGATGGTAGAGTCGGCTTACAAAGAATACGGGCTGTACCTGCTTGGCGATTACCTTTACAGGCGGGAGGGCACGAAGTCTGTGGGATTCGAGATAATGGACCAGCTGCCCGGCGCTGATTACGTCGTTGAGCCCATAGGCAATGGCACTCTGCTCTCCGCTACATGGAAGGGGATGAAGGAGCTCAGGACCATGGGCTTCGCCAGGAAGCTTCCAAGGCTTGCCGGCATCCAGGCATCCGGTTGCTCCCCTGTGGCAAGGGCTTTCATGAAAGGGTCTGCGATAAGGGCTGACAAGGACCCGCACACGGTAGCCGTGGCCATGGAATGCGGAGACCCTCTGGACGGCCAGAGGGCGTATGATGCCATGAAGGAGTCCAGAGGATTCTCAGCCAGCGTAACAGACAAGCAGATACTCTCAGCCAGGGAAATCCTCGCCAGGAGGGGCGGCATATTTACCGAGCCTGCAGGCGCCGCATCGCTGGCGGGTGTGATAAAATCGGCTGAGCACATAGAGAGCGGATCCAGGGTGGTATGCGTGGTCACAGGGCACGGGCTGAAGACCCCTTATGTGGGGGTTGAAGGCAGTCCGAAGGACATAGGACGGGGCCGCAGGACGCTTGCCCGGTTCTTTTAACTTTTAAATACCTATGCGGTATTAATTATACCAAATCGACTAAGGTGCTAATATGGCCAGGATGTATTCCCGTGACAGGGGCAAGTCAGGAAGCAGCAAGCCCGCGGAAAGGAAGATGCCGTGGGTGAAGTACAAGAAGGGCGAGATAGAGGAGATAATAGTGAAACTCGCGAAGGAAGGCAGGGATTCCTCCCAGATAGGGCTTGCCCTAAGG
>QMZP01000059.1 GCA_003663225.1 Candidatus Aenigmatarchaeota archaeon
CAGGATACCCTTCATGAACCCCCTCTGCTTTCTGTACCATGTACCAAATGGTGGTGAGAACCCTTCCTTCTTCTTGTTCAGTACTGCGTCAGGAAGCCTGCCATTCATCGCAAGCCTGAATATATGCTTCTTCTCCGTGCCTTTTATGAAATATGTGCTCGGTATCTTCATCACCAACTCAACAAAATCCTTTTCCATGTAGGGTGTGAACGTCTTCACTCTGTTGAGGATTGAAGGCTTAAGGATATATGAATCGTATTTGTTCTTTATGTAAAAGTTGAAGTCAAGCGCTATCTGCCTCTTTATAATATCCTTGTCTGTAACCTTGCTTGTCTCCTCAATGAGCGGTGTTTTCAGGCTTTTTGGTGGGTTTGTCAATACTCTTCCCTTCTCATCATCAGACAGAAATATCTCGCCAAACTTGTAATGCTCAAATCCCCTGAACCTTCTTCTGACGTCTATGAAGAACTTGACCTTCCATCCTTCGTATCCTTTGGGTACGTTTATGTCAATGCCATTGAATATGGTTTGGTCTATGTAATTGAAAAAATGTGCATCAAGGGCAGAGAATACGCAGTCTGCTCCATCGCCTGAAAATATCACATCAGTGTTTTCCTTCAGTCTCTCCATCATGAGGAAATGTTGCAGGAACCCGTTGTCGCCTACTGGTAGCTCTATCCTGTCATACAGCCCGCGCAACCGTAACAGGGATTTGTGCCCTATTATGATTTCCTTGTGCTTAGTCCCGTATTCCTTCGATACACGCTTCGCTATGCCAAGCTTTTCAGACCCTTCTTCGAATGAACCTGTAATGGTGTATATGTCCTTGTCAGTCAATTCCCTGAGTACATGCAATATGGACACCGAGTCTATGCCAGCTGACATCATCAATCCTATCGGACCATCTGGTATGAGTTTTGATATGACTGTTTTCAGCTTCTCGT
The DNA here is from genome assembly GCA_003663225.1 of Candidatus Aenigmatarchaeota archaeon. Classification (GTDB taxonomy): domain Archaea; phylum Aenigmatarchaeota; class Aenigmatarchaeia; order QMZP01; family QMZP01; genus QMZP01. The sequence continues at coordinate 945 of QMZP01000059.1, forward strand.
ATATCAGCTCGGATGCTTTCTCTTCCCCTATATCTAGTTCTTTGGCGTTGCCTGTATAATGCCATATTCCTGGGTTTTCCGATGACGGCATGTTCGGCATGCCCTGCACGAGTTCTATAGGCTTAGGTACGAACTGGTATGTGAGGAAATATCCCACCGCGTCCTTGTTCAGTTTGCCATGCATTATGTCCTGCTCCTGTACTCATACACGTTCACTATATCATTCGAAAACCCCGTCTTGAAAGCCATCAAGCTGTCATTGGTTCCCATCCTCCTTCCAGAGCCAAGTACCATGTATCTGTATCCCCTTTTCTTGTAAGCCAGCATTGAATGGTATATCTGGAAATGTTTGGGTTGCAGCTTGTTATGCTCCCATGACTGGCCTCCGTAGCAGAAGTAGACGAAAGGCATGGATCTCAGGACAAAGGTACTGGCTATCACTTCCCCAGCGAATATCACGTTCACCATCTCGAAATAACCTTTCATTACTGATGCAAGGGATTTCAAATAATCAAAATCAAGGACCGATTCAGTTGCTCCTGCCCTTCTCATGTTATCCTCATACAAGCCATAGAAACCCTTTAGCCCCGACAAATCTTCAGAGAATGTGACAGTCATGCCAACAGAATCTCTTATCCTTCTCTTATGATACTTTCTCATTCCGCTCCACAACGCATCTTCATCCTTGGAGAGATCTACGTAAGCAAGACTACCTACCTTCCTCGTCTCCCCATTCCCGCTCATGAAAGCGAGGAAGGGATGCATGATGTACTGCTCATTCTTTATCATGGAATCCGAGCGGAACTTCATGAAGCAATCCTGGAATCTCTTTATGAAACCCGGGTCCATGGTATTGCTTATTGGTCCCCCATATCTCTCAGATGTTATGGAAATCCCCGAGGTTTCCTGCTTTTTTAGGTATGGATATGCCGCAACATCTTTGCCCTCTTGGAAAATGAACATTTCAGCTTTCATATCCCTCTCATTCTCGAAAAAACGCATATACTCGTTGGTATAGAATATGTCCTTTGACCCTATCATCTCCAGAATGCTGTTCCATTCCCCCTTCTGGTTGGATGTAATGTTTCGGTGCATGCTAATTATCATTCACTACGTCAACTATATCAAGGCTGAATATGCCTTGCTCATTCATGAAATCCTCGAGACGTCTCGCCTTGGATACCCTGCTCATGCTGTCCTCTGATACAAGGCTTTTCTTGTAAGCATCTATATCTGAGAAGAAAAGCGGTGTTATGTGGTTAAGTACATTGTATGGGCACACGTTAGCCGAATCTATGTATTCCTTGTTCTCCTTTATGAAATTCATTGTGTCAGTCATGTCCTTCTCTGTCTCGCCCGGCAAGCCTACTATGAAGGACAGGTGATTCTTTATGCCACACTCTGAGCATATTTTTAGTATGTTCTTGGATTCGTCTATATTGATGTTTTTGTCCATTGTAGCGAGAATCTTCCTGCTCCCGCTCTCTATCCCCCATCTCAGCTGCACACAGCCTGCCTTCCTGAGAGTCTGTATATCCTCCTTGCTAAGATTCTTCGATACCGCTAAAGCTGTCCATTTGAATTTGATGCCGGTCTCTATGAGACGCCTGCAAAATGAAAGTATGTAATCCTTGTCGAAGTTTATCTCTGAATCCATAAAATGGAACTTGCTTATCCCGTATTCATTATGCATGCTCTTGATATCACTTATGGCTTTGTCTAATGACTTGTGCCTTACTCCCATGCCCTTTAGTGGCGCATAACAGAAAAAGCATCTGTTTACACATCCCCTGCTTACCTCATAAGGCAGCACGACATCACCAAAGTGCCTGTAATGTTTCAGGACGTCCTTGTCAAAGAATGGTGTGGGGATGTCATCAAGGCTCCCAAGGTTGAAACCTTCTGGGGATATTGTTCTGTTTCCCTCCCTGTAGCAGAACGTCTTCTCATGCTTCTCATGACGTTCCTTTTTTAGCATATCCCTGAAGGATAACCCGTCATCTTGCACAAGTACGTAATCTATTATATCAAAGGATTCTATCATGAGTTTGCTGTAATTCTGCGGGAAAGAACCGAAAAGAAACACCTTTGCTCCAGCTCTCTCCTTTACTTTCTTTGATATGCATAGCGCGGAGAGCAGCTTGGTGTATGGGAACTGCTGCAAAGAGTTTATGGTGAATCCGGCAAGGTCAAAGTCATCGTGCCTTATCATGGACGCTATCTTCTCTGCATAATGATCTAGGGCAAGGAAAGGCCTTTCCCCCTTGATATAACCGTAAGCTCTTTTTGTGTGCCTCTCTATCTGATCCAGGAAAAGCCGGTTAGAACGCACGTCTGCCTTAAACCTGACGAAGAGGTCCTCGATGACGGGCACGTGGCCCTGTTCTTTGGTTATCCCTGCTAGATTTGCGATATCCAGTGCAGGTGATATGACACACCCTGGCCCTCTTGCTGGGGGATTGCATAGGAGGATCTTCATGTTGTGTTATGAGATTTGAATTTTATATAAATTATAAACAAGATATCATTATGCTGCCACCCTATAAAGTCCATGATAATGGCGAATTGATTGATCTCATGGTGGAACCCACCAACAGATGCAATCTCAGATGTCCTACATGCTTCTCTCATCTGGATAGCAGGGAAAAGCGCGATATGCTCTTCACAGATTTCAGGTACATTATAGACAATAGCGGCATCAGTATAAGGAATATGAGCCTTTACAACTATGGCGAGCCCCTCCTGAATCCCGACATATGGCGAATGGTGAAGTACGCCAGAGACAGCGGAGTGCACCATGTGAAGATAGATACCAACGGCATGCTGCTTGATGGTGCCAACATATCTTCTGCTCTGTCTTCTGGTATAGACAAGATAAGCATATCTCTGGATGGTGCCTGCCAGGAGACATACTCGAAGTTCAGAATCGGCGGCAGCTTCGCGAAGGTATTGTCCAACATAAAGGAGCTTGTCAGAAGAAGAGACGCAGCGAGTTCTGATATGGAGATAGAGCTACAGTTCATAATAATGAGGCACAACCAGCACGAGCTAGATGCTATTAGGATGCTATCAGAAGAAATTGGTGTCGATATCCTGAGGTTTAAGCGGGTTCTTGTAAGGAGGAAGGAATGGGAATACCTCCTGCCTGATAATAAGTATAGCAGATACGACGGAGTCACACCCCAAAACACATGTAATAAGCCCGCCAGGCAGCTTGTCATAAACTCTAATGGAACAGTGATACCATGCTGCTACATAGTGGGGGATGACGTCAGGAAGCACGCCTTGGGAAATGCATTTAAGGAAAGCTTGAGTGATATATTGTCCGGGAGAAAGTACATGGAATTCCTTGAGGCGTGTTCATCCGATAAGTCAGCACTCGACTGCTGTAGGGACTGTGAAGAAGGTAATATAAATATGGATTACGATGTGATGAGGCTGCGTTGACCATTAGCTGCTCATACACATCTCTCGGGTATCTTGGTCATCTATGAGATTGCATATATCCTTATTGCCGGTATGCTCATACATTTCCATGTATGCTCCGTCTGTGCAAGATGATAAAAGCATATCCCTGCAATGTGATTCATCACCTGATAGGATTGCCTTGCAAAGTGCTTTGTCTGAATCGGAAGTTATCATATTACATGCTGCGATATTGTTCGAGTTCACTGCCGTCATGAAGTCGGCAAAGTCTGAATGTCCGCCGTTCATGCCTTCCAACGATTCACACAATAGCTTCACATCAGGGTTCTCTTGAAACCGGCAGTCACGTTCCTCGTCAAAGAATATGCTGCAAGCTTCCATCTCTCTCTGGTCGGATATCCCGTTGCATATGGTCCTGTTATTCCCCTTCAGAGCAGAAAGCATCAGTATCTTATTGCGGCAATATTCCATGTCCGAAGTTATGCTGCAAGAATCGGTACCGGTCACGAACGACACACAAGTGACATATTGTAGATTATCTGTCTCATTCTGCATGCACTGGCTCACTATCTGGTCGAAATTGGGTGCGTTGTCATTGGTCCTCAGAATTAGATAAACACAGAAAATGGCCACTGCTATCAGAGCTATGGCCACATAGAGCTTTTATGGTTGTTCGCTGCATTGTTGTTCGCATATTTCCTTTTCTCTAGAACTCTATCCACTTTGAATAATTGATTGGAAGTATTATAAATTCTTTTTACAGAAAGAAAACAATATATACATTCGGGTTTATAATGACTGGCGATATGCGTACTTTGGCCATAATACCGGCGTTCAACGAGGGGGACAGCCTTGTAAAGACGGTTCGTAAGAGCAGAAGGTATGTTGATTCAGTATTGCTTCTGTATGATGAACCATCTGAGGAAATATGCAACAAGCTTGACGGTATTTGCGATATAATCACCAGCGAGAAACGCTCCGGGAAAGGCAGCGCTATACGCAGGGGAATGGAATACGCTTTTGATAACGGGTATGATGCATTCGTCATTATAGACTCTGATGGTGAGAGGGATGTTGGAGACATAAAAGGCATGCTCAATCTTTTGGGCTCTGGTTATGACATTGTTATCGGAAAACGGGACAGGCAGCGCTGTATCTCAAGATTGCTCCTCAACAGGTTCACCAACTGGTGGATAAACATCGTGACAGGTTATAGTCTGAGCGATTCCTTGTCGGGATTCAATGCATTCAGGACGTCGTCTGCCCGCCGCCTTGATCTGTCCTCTAATGGTTTCGAGATAGAAACAGAGATGGTGCTTGAGGCCAAGCGAAATTTGCTGAAAGTTGCAGAGTTCCCGATAATAGTCCCTTCCATATCGAAATCCAAAGTAAGGTTGAAGGACCATATCATGATAAACAACTTGTTTGACAGATGGGTTATAATGAACAGGAAACAACTTGATGTCGGATATCCTAGGAAAATATTCATCCTTGCTTTCGCTACATTTGGACTGATGATAGGAAGGATGCTAGAGTGATTACATGGAGTTACTTTCCCCCGCCGGTAGCATGAAATCAATCAAGACAGCGATATTTTCCGGTGCGGATAGCGTCTATTTCG
>QMZP01000060.1 GCA_003663225.1 Candidatus Aenigmatarchaeota archaeon
CCTTTATATCCTTCGGCCGGCATCAATAATGCATGGAGAACATGCATCTTCTCTTGGTAGCTGTCGTGACCGTCATAATCGTGGTCACGGGGGCATGTGCCACTGGGTTCTGCACGGCAGATGTGCCTGACAACGGAAGCAACGTGACCGGTTCAAAGGAGGCGCTTGCGAAGTGCCTCAGCGAGAACGGTGCCAGGATGTATGGCGTTGATGCGTGCAGCCACTGCCAGCACCAGAAGTCGCTGTTCGGCGATGCCTTCCAGTACGTGGACTACACCGAATGCACGAGGGACAGGGACGCATGCCGGGCCGCGGGCATAACGGCATACCCGACGTGGGTGATAGGCAGCGAGATATACAAGGGAGCGCTCCCGCTGGAGACGCTTGCTGGTCTGTCCGGCTGCTATTACGAATGATTGGTTTCTGTTGTGAAACCTTCCTTTTTTATCATGCAAGCATGGTGGGCGATACTGCTGACATATTGGCGGGCCATGCCCGCCTTTCCTTTCTTTTTGCCGCACAATCGGCATATTTATTAAGCAATGAATGTGACTAATCATATGGACGTTGATAGCATACGCGAGGACTTCGTGGTACTGCAGAAAGAGGTCAATGGCAAGCCCATAATATACATGGACTCTGCCTGCATGTCCCTCAAGCCGCTGAAGGTTCTGGAGGCTATAAACAATTATTATATGAACTTCCCCTCTTGTGCCGGCAGAAGCAACCACACCCTCAGCAACCAGGTAGAGGAAGAGAGGAAGAAGGCCAGGGAGGCCATACAGAAGTTCATAGGGGCCGATCGGTCCAACGAGATAATATTCACCAGGAACACCACCGAGGGGCTGAACCTCGTCATGAGCTCCCTCGACTTCGACGAAGGCGATGTGATACTGACCACTGACAGGGAGCATAACTCCAACCTGATACCATGCCACATGCTGGCGAAGAGCGCGGGCATAACGCACCAGGTCGTGAAGTCCGGCGACGACTTCACCTTCGACATGGACAGGTTCCAGCAGGCCCTTAGCGACAAGGTCAAGCTCGTATCCTTTGTCTATACATCCAACCTCGACGGCCACACGCTGCCTGTCAAGGAGATAATTAAGGCAGCGCATGACAACGGCTCAATGGTCATGCTGGACGCCGCGCAGGCTGTCCCGCACCACGACGTGAACGTGAAGAAGCTTGACGTTGATTTCCTCGCCTTTTCCGGCCACAAGATGCTGGGGCCGACCGGGACAGGCGCGCTGTACGTGAAGGAGGAGCTTCAGGGGCTGCTGAGGCCTTTCATGGTAGGAGGCGAGACCGTTGAATGGAGCACTTATGACGACCACAAGTTCCTCAACCCCCCTGAGAGGTTCGAGGCAGGCCTGCAGAATTATGCCGGTGAGATAGGGTTCGCAGCGGCTGCGAGATACATAAGCTCTGTGGGCAAGGACAACATATCATGGCATGAGCAGAAGCTCACAGAAAGGTTGCATGAGGGGCTGTCATCAATCAAAGGCGTGGAGATAGTAGGCGTGCAGAACCCGTCATTAAGAGGCGGGATAACATCCTTCAACGTCTCCGGCATGGGATTCCATGAGGTCGCTATGCTACTCAACGAGAACGACAACATAATGGTTAGGTCAGGCCAGCACTGTGTGCATTCATGGTTCAAGGCCCATGAGATAGAGGGTTCTGTGCGCGCTTCGTTGTATCTGTATAATACAGAAGAGGAAGTTGACAAAATGGTTTCTGCTATAGGGGAGATAGCGAAGCTTTCTTAGGTGTTCTCATGTCTGCCTGCTTGATAGCTCTGGTAATACTGGCCTTCATGAGCGTGTTCTCCGCGAAATACAGGAGATGGGCAAGGGAGGCGTTCAACTGCGTTGCCAGGAGGGTAACCCTTAGGCCGTGCAACACCACCTTCAACCAGAAGGTCAAGGCAAAGGTGACGAGCAGGCTGATGAGGAGGAGCATGCGGTTCGCCCGCTTCACATACAGGCATTTCGAGGGGATATCCTGGGTTTTCACCATAGTCATGTTCGTATCACTGGCATATACTGCCTATGGCTTCTATAACCTGGCTGTTCTCGGGACATGCGACCCTATCACAGGGGACTGCATCTTCAATCCAGGCGGCAACCCCAACAGGGTGCTGTGCCCGTTCCATGACCTGGAGCCCCATGAGAGCGTCCCGACCATAGGCGGGTTCATGGACATAGAGTCCGCATCCATAGATGGCCGGCCAAAGGTCTATTTCATCGGGACTACGTGGTGCCCGCATTGCGCATGGGAGCGCCCGTTGTTCATCAATGTCACCTCGATGTTCTCAGACCATGCCGATATCAAGGTTATAGAGATAGACCAGGATTACACAGAAGGTGAGATGGAGATGTTCAACCATTACTCGCCCGAAGGCAGCATACCTGTTGTGATACTCGGGGGCAAATATTTCAGGATAGGGTCTGGCGAAGACCTGGGCGAGGATGGTGAGAGGCAGGCGCTGACTGCCATAATGTGCAAGATAACGGGCGACCCGATAGACATCTGCCACAGCCCCGACGTGTCCGGCTTGACAGCAAAGCTGTGAGCATGCCCTTTTTAAAGTATTTAAGGTTTACGGCGCCAAATATAAGGCATGGCAAAGGAAGAGTTTGACGTAAAAATACAGAACATCGTTGCCTTTACCGACCTGGGAAAGGCGATATCTCTCGAGAGGGTGCTTGAAAAGCTGGAGAACACAGAGTACCAGCCTGAGCAGTTCCCTGGCCTGATATACAGGATGCAGAGCCCTAGGGCGTCTGCGCTGATATTCTCGCAGGGCAAGATAGTATGCACAGGGACCAAGTCCGTCGATGACATGAAGGCGGCAATGGCTAAGATAGTGTCAGACCTGCGAAGCATAGGGTTCAAGATACCGGACAACTACAAGCCAACAGTCGAGAACATAGTGGCTTCGTCCGCGATAGACGCGGACCTGAACCTGGACGAGATAGCGTTCCAGCTTGAGAATTCCGAATACGAGCCTGAGCAGTTCCCTGGCCTGGTGTACAGGATAAGCCAGCCGAGGGTGGCCTTCCTTCTGTTCAACTCCGGCAAGATAATAATAACAGGCGCCAGGAACAACAAGGAGATACACGACGCGCTCAACGTTTTCAAGGGCAACCTGGAGGAGATCGGCGTCAAGGTCAAGCCGATAAGCCAGGAAGCCGCCGAGCGGAAGAAGAAGGAAATGGAGAAGCTCAAGAAAAAGGCAAAGCCTGCCAGGAAGAAGTAGGCCGTTTTCTGGTGTATGAAAGGTTTAAATAGCCTTATGTTAATGAAAGCATTATAGTGCAAATAATGGTGTAAGAATGAACAACAAACTGCTGTCTGTGATAGTATTTGTTTCATTTTCTTTGACGCTTTCTGCCGGAGCCCTTGCTGCATCCGAGCAGTTGTATCACGACGACGGGACGAACGACAGGGTGTCCGCTCCCATGATTGGTTTTGATGAAACCTACAGGAACAGGTGCGTAAAGTTCAGCGTCACCGAGCCGACCAACATCCTGTCAGTCCAGACGTACTGGTTCGACAATTATGCCGATGATTCCAGGGACAACTGGTACAAGATAAAGATTTATGACGACTCAATGAGCGAACTTTTGATTTATCCTTCTGATCAGAGCATGCATCCGCCGACAACCGGCTGGCACAGCGTGGACCTCTCATCGCAGGGGCTGAACGTGAACGGTGACTTCTATGTCTGCGTCAGGGGAGGCAGGGAATACTCGAGCTCCAAGGACAATACCATGATAGTGGGTTCTGACACAAGCTCGCCGTACGTGGCAAGCTACTACACCAGTTACCCTCCGAATTCTACTAACCTAGTCTATGATGACAACGACAACTACATGATAAGGGTTACTGTCTCTTCCAATGACAGTATAGAAGACAGGTTGGATGCCCTGGAGATTGACGTGGCAACGTTGCAGTCTGCTGTATCAGACCTTCAGGACAATGTAAACAGCCTTTACGGCAACGTGACAGACCTGCAGAATGCAGTCGCGGGCCTGCAATCCCAGATTGATTGCATAAACGCGAACATAACGGAGATATACGCGGCAATAGCAGCAGGCGACCAGGTGCTTCAGGACCAGATAGACGACCTCTATGCTAGCGTTAATGCATTGAGGCAGCAGCTGAACGATATGAACCACGGCACGATAAACATGTTCTACAACAGGGACGAAGCGACCCTTAGCGTGTGGGGAGAGGCACCCGAAGGTGCCTCCAATGCATTCCTGATAATGAGGGATGTCCAGACAGGTGATGCTGTCCTGACCCGGTCGGTCTCGGTTGGCAACTACCTCGGAAACGGGAACTCCTACACGTTCATAGGCGGCGATGCAATAGACGTCTCAGGCCTCGAGCCCAAGTCATATAATATAATAGTAATGTTCATAGTGGTGGTGCCTTCCACACAGTTCTCCATCCACATGGTGGGTGACGTGTTCACCAACCTCGAACTGGAGGACATGCAGAACAATATAACGATTCTCGCGGCTAACATCACTGACATATATGGTAACCTCACTGAAGTCTGGATAGCTGTCAATAAGAACACCGAAGAGATAATGGCCCTGTGGGACGACTCTGCCCAGCAGTGGAGCGCCATAGCAGACCTGGAGGCGGCGAACAACCAGCAGTGGTTTGCCATAAGGATGCTTTTCAGAAGCAACAGGGCGCTGTGGAGGAATGTTGCCAACCTCTGGATGGACAGCAATGACCAGTGGCAAGAGATATGGAATCTTCAGAATTATACCCAGGCCAACCGGGCGAAGATAGACAAACTGCTCGCTCTAATCAACAAGATGAACCACGGCACCATAAACATGATGTACAATGCAAACAGCCAGACGCTCAACGTGTGGGGCGAGGCACCGCTCAAATCGAACGGTGCTTTCGTGTTGGTAACCAAGGTTTCTGACGGCTCGCCTGTCTATTTCGATTACTCGCCGATATACAATGGCGGCGACAACAAGAACAGGTATGCCTTCCACTTCCTCAAGGGAAGCGGCATAGACGTCTCCGGTTGGGACAAGGAGTCATACAACGTGCTGGTGTTCTTCAGGGGGGTCAGCTACAGGTACGCGGTATCAGACATATTCACCAACCTAGAGCTTGAGGGTGTGCAGGACAGCATAAGCATACTCTTCGCTAACGTGACTGACATATACAAGAACCTCACTGAAGTCTGGATAGCTGTCAATGACAACACCAACGAGATAGTTGCCCTCTGGGACGACTCTGCCCAGCAGTGGGTGGCCATAAGGATGCTGTTCAGGAGCAACTTCATGCTTTGGAACCAGGTGGGCATGCTTTGGCAGGACAGCGATGACCAGTGGCACGCCATACACGACCTCGAGGGCAGGGTTGACGTGCTCGAAGAGAGGATGAACGACCTCAAGGACAAGCTGTGTTCGATGTATTACAGCATCAGGGACATAGTGATAAGCTCGAGGGTGGAAACATACTACAATCCCAACGTAAGGGTTCCGATAACATACACGGTCACGCTTGACGAGACCATACAGAATGCCAGGATAATAGTCAGATCTACTGTGAGGAGCAACGTCACCTTCAGTGAGAGGGTAAGGACGCAGACGCTTTTCGCGAACAGGACGTACACGTTCTCTGACATGGTCCACTTCTCAGAGCTCGGGTACTATGACCTTGTCGTCAAGATAAAGGGCGGAGACAAAAAGTGGGTATCCAGCAATTTCAATGTCGAGGTGGTGAACCTTCCTGACGAGGTGCCTGAATCCAGCGCTTACATAACAGAGCCTGCCGCAAACTGGGACAACGAGACGGACAGCTTCTATCCGGGCGAGTTCGAGAACCCGTTCCCTCATGTGCCTGAAATATACTGGATATCCTGGAACCTGAACGATTACTTTGATGTAAGGGTAACCTTGCTTGAAGGCACACCTGTTGA
>QMZP01000061.1 GCA_003663225.1 Candidatus Aenigmatarchaeota archaeon
ATAGGAATGATGAAGATGAAGGATAACGGCAAGCAGGACAACAAGCTCCTTTGTGTTGCCGCAAACGACCCCAACTTCAGTGAGGTCATGAGTATAAAGGACATAACGAAGGGCACGCTGGAAGAGATAGAGCATTTCTTTGACATATACAAGAAGATAGGAACCAAGCGCTCCGGCAGCAAAGGCCTTACCAGAGTGCAGGGATGGGAAGGTGCCGACAAGGCCAAGAAGGAGCTGCTGTACTGCATGAAGCTGTATGAGAAGGTAAAGGCCTCAGGTAATAGGCAGTTTTAAATCCGGAATCCAAATTTTATCCATGGACTGGTGCGGCTTCAAGGAAGGCAACGAGAGCATAGAGACCATGGAGAAGCTCATACGAGGGTACTCTTATGAGGACAAGCAGCATGCCATAGTGACGGACGAGAAAGTGTGCAGCCTGCTGGTTCGGGGCATACGCGAAGCCAAGACCAAGATATTCAATATAGTCGAGCTCCTCTATGAGCTCGAGAAGAAGGAGCCTGTCAGCAGGCACCTGCAGACGCTGAAGGACGAGCTTGATATATTCTCTGACGAGGTCAAAGCAAGATACTGCAGCTGGAAGGAGCTTGACGGGAAGTGGCTCAAGAACCTCGTGAGCCATGACATGAAGCTGGTCATGGGGCTAAAGGACCTGAATGAGCAGCTGCAGAAGATGTATGAGCGGGTGCTGAACGACAGGTCGCTCGTGTCAGAATCAGATGCGCATGAGAAGAAGCTCTGGCAGTTCATAGACAAGCACCTACCGGAGATAGCGGAGAACGTTGACGATCTGGTAGTGCTTTTCAAAGAAAGGGAAGGACTCTGCAATCTTAAGCCGCTGTCGCTTGACAAGACGTATGAGATGCTGCAAGACAAGATAGATACCGAGGTATGATTACGCTACCGACCCCCAGCCTATGAGCCGCCACCTGCCGGCTACCTGCCTTGAGAGAGCCGCGCGCTCCCCTTTGTCAGCGCATATCGGAAGCTTGAGCTTGAGCGTGGCCTCGCCCTCCTTTGCTGATATGACACTGCCAACTGTCCTTGATATGCCCACCGTTATCATCATCGCTTCGCCTGTCTTTATGGGATCGACCACGAGGTCCTCTCGTGAGCCTACTACCCTTTCCAGCAATTCTGTCTTCAGCGTGACCTCCTGCAAGACAGGAGGCAGTTTGTTAGGAAGTCCCATTACTCTCCCGGAAAGGGAATCTGACTTTGCGACTGCCGGATCCAGTCCGGTGGATACTCCGAGAAGTCCGCCTGCGCCCGCTTCATCAACATCCCTCATGGCCTTCTGCAGGCCTGTTATCTTTGTCCTGATTGGGATATAATCAGTGCTGCCCTCGGGTCTCATGCCAGGCCTTATCTCCACTTCGTCGCCTACCTTGAGCTTGCCTCTTATCAGGGATCCGCCAAGCACCCCACCCCTTAGTCTCTTTATCTCTGTGCCGGGCTTGTTGACATCGAAAGACCTGGCGATTAGCATCCTGGGGTCCTTGCCCTCGTCGTCCCTCTTCGGGGTCGGTATGCCGTTCTCTATTGCTTCTATCAGCGCGTCTATGTTTATCCTCTGCTGGGCTGATACCGGTATTATCGGGGCGTTCTCTGCCACCGTGCCCTTCACGAACTCCTTTATCTCTCTGTAGTTCTCCATCGCCTCCTTTTCTGAGACGAGGTCTATCTTGTTCTGTACTATTATGATGTTCTCTATGCCCGCTATGTTAAGCACTGTTAGGTGCTCCTGCGTCTGGGGCTGCGGGCAATGCTCGTTCGCCCCTATGACCAGTATTGCCCCGTCCATCAGGGCTGTGCCGGAGAGGACGGTGGTCATGAGCATCTCGTGGCCCGGCGCGTCAACGAACGATATGGTCCTGACGGGCTCGCAGTCGCCAAAGCAGTACATGCATTTCTTGGTGGTCCCGTAGCATTGCGTGCCCCTGCACTTCTTGCATTTGTATACCGTAGCGTCGGCATAACCCAGCCTTATGGTTATGCCCCTTTTTATCTCCTCAGAATGCGTGTCAGTCCATTTTCCCGTTAGGGCTGAAGTCAGCGTGGTCTTGCCGTGGTCGACGTGTCCCACCATGCCTATGTTTATCTCAGGAACGAGCCTTGGATCCATCCCTGTGTTTTTCTTGCTATTGGTTTTTCCTCCCATGTCAGCACCTATACCATATTAACCGACGGATGTTTTATATATAAATAGGACAGTATATTATTTGTTAAACCGAACGGGCCCGTAGCTCAGTCTGGTTAGAGAGCCATCTGATTCGATGATGAGATGGTGCGGCTAAAGCACTCGGCTCTTAACCGAGGTGTCGTGGGTTCAAATCCCTCCGGGCCCATCCTTCTTTTTCTTCTCCAGGAACCTTGCTATGGTACCGGTATTGCGCACCTCTGGATGGAACAGCACGCCGTATATGTCCTTTGAAGCATGCCTGAATGCCTGCAGACACTTGTCCGACTCGGCAAGCGCGATGAAGCCCCTGGGCAGGGATGCCGCGCTGTTGTGCAGCTCGTATGCATGGAACGTGCCCCTGAACAGGTCGTTCCTTTCTGTAACCCTTATCTCCACCATCCCTATCTCATTGCTCATGCAGATGCTCCCGCCGAATATCTTGGAAATTATGTGCGCTCCCGCGCATATGCCCAATACAGGGACATCAGTACGCTTGAGCCACCCGAAATCATTCCAGTGCTTCATATATTCGTTGTCCATCAGGGCCGTGCCGCATATTATTATGGAGTCGGCTTCTCCTATGTCCTGCTCCGTCACATCGGACATGTGCACCACCCTTGAGCCGGGGGCGGCACGCTGCACGGGGTCAACGAACTCATGCTTCCACAAAGAATCCTTCTCCATGCAAACATCTATCAACATGGTCATTTTTTCACCAGCCTCGCCTTCTCTATCCTGTATATGCCGCTGTCGCCGTCGAATACCTTCCTCGCCCCATCCACCCTTATCCTGTGCCTGAACATCGGTCCGTCCCTTACGAACGTTTCTATCTCCCCGCCTTCTCCTGATGGGCTGATGCCATACCTCTTGCTGTTCTCCATCATCTCATCCAAAAGTTTGCTGTCTATCTTCCTCCCAAGCATCTCCCGCCCGAGAGGGTAGGCGAAGACGCCTGAAACGATCGCGTCGAATCCGGACGATATGACCTCCTCCATGAGGGCCTTCTGGTCCGCCTGCCATAGCGGGTTGAAGCAGTAGAGTCCAAGCCTGTTGCATATCCTCTGTATCCTGGTGCTCTGGTATACGGAGTCTATGGCACCCGTGACTATGCCTTCTATGCCGTGCATCTTCGCCTCTTCGATTGCATCCACGAGGTCCTTGAGCTCCTCTTCCTTCCTGCCTTCCGTTTCCTTCCGCACAAGCGGCAGACCCATGGCCTTGGCCTGGAGTTCGGTCAGGCTTATGTTCGGCGTATGGAACATGTAACTCTCGTCATTCTTCGAGAGCACTGATATCAGGCAGACTATAAGATTCTTCTGCATTGCCCTGTGGCACGCGAGGCAAGAGTCCTTGCCCCCTGAGAAGAGCACGCCCAGCTTCATGAAACAATGTTGGGTTGTTTATTAATATATCAAACCCGCAAAACCAGTCCCCGCCGGACCCATTCCGACGCCAATGGCTTAAATTTCTTGTTTCCAACAGTAAACCGTGTCAAGGTACCAAGCAATCAGGAAGCTAAGGGGACGGGTGTTCTATTCACTGAGCCAGACGGGCATCGATATGGATGGCGTCGCCAAATACAATGACATGGTAATGGTGGCAGGCAGTGCCGGCCACGTCCTTGACCACAGCTTTAGGATGCTCGATGGCAGGCAGTTCTACCACAGGCTCGTGGGTGGTTCACGGCAATGGCGTCATAGTCAGGAGGATATGGCAAGGACGGTGGCGTGCGCCGGGAGTTCGGCCTCAAGACGGGCGTGATGACACTTTACGATATCAGTGGTCATGCCGTTAGGGGGTGAAGGTTAAGTTTATATATCCTTTGTGCAATCTTTATACCAGGCGGCCAAAGCGGGATGGTACACCTGTTCCCATTTCGAACACAGAAGTTAAACGTCCCAACGGTCTGGGTGGTACTGCCTTCGGGCGGGAAGCCCAGATAGCTGCCGTTTCTCATGTTTTTTCCAAGAAGGAGATAGCGCCCAGACCGGGATTTGAACCCGGGTCATAGCCGACCTGCAACCCTTGCGGGCTTTGACAGGGCTATATGCTAAACCGCTACACCATCTGGGCATGATTGGATATATTATGAATAGCAATGTATATAAAAAAGAATGCTCTAATAACCATAACACATAACCACGGGCCCGTAGCTCAGCCTGGCAGAGCATCCGGCTTTTAATCTTTGGTTAAAAGCATGTTGAGACAAAGATGGCTTGGCCGCTTGGATGCAAGCGGCCTGTCTGATGTCGATGACAGAGAGAAGTCACCGGAGTGTCGTGGGTTCAAATCCCTCCGGGCCCATCACAGGTATCCCGCTTCTTTGAGCGCTTCGTGAAGGTAAGCCCTTTCCTTCATCTCTTCCAGGTCATAGACTGCTATGTCGCCCGTTGACACGCCCGCGCGCCTGCACATGCCGCCGATGAACCTCATGCACCTTTCGGTCGTCCCTATGAGCTCCTGTGTCCCGGTAGTATTGATGAAAGGATAATCAGCGTCACTGCTCTCGTAACCTGATTCCGCGTGCGCGTGCGGCATCACCCGGTCATACTGCAGACCTGTTGCTACATCGGCAAGCGCCAGCCAGTACCATGCCTGGTGCGCCTCTGTGACGAAATCATTCTTCAGGTCGCCGGTATGCGCGTGTCTGCCTTCGAGCACACCCCTGACCTCGTCCAGCTCATCCGAAAGCCTCCTGCCGAAGAGCGCGAAGTCCGGGAACTTGAGGTTCCTGGATGTGCCGGACCCCTCAACCTGCGGGTTGTCCCTTAGCCATTCGTACACGCCATAAGCTGCCCTGTAAGCTGTCTCAGAATCCATGCTATCTTGCTCCTTGATATAGTTGGGCCTCGAACTCCTCCAGGGCAGCAAGGTCCTCATCCCTGACTCTGCTAGCGCCCCTTGACCATGTCCTGCGGTCGAACTCGTCTAGGAACATACTGGAAACCGCGGGCCTCTTCACCCACCTGTCGTCTGTTATGTTCGTCCTCAGGAAGCTGTACCACTCGGCATAGCTCCTCATCCTTGACTGGTCCGTGTACTGGTTGTGCACCAGCTTGTCCGCTACATGCCGCGCATCCTTATCCCTTTCTATTACTTCCCTGTCAGCTATCAGGTGGGTCTCGGACTGTATAACAGGCATGCCATATACAAATAGGTCCCTGCTGCCTACGGAAGCGCCGCTGTTGACTATTACTATTCCCATCTTCCCGTCAGCCTCAACGTCAGCCTCTACCTTGTCCGATTTCATGAAAGTGGGCAGCGGGGCCTTGCCCCCATTGCCCCTTGCCCTGATGAAGTGCCTGTATATGGGCACATACTTCTGGTCAACCAGGACAGGGTCGACGCCATAGAACCTGAAAAGGTCCTCCCTGAACATTATATTCTCGAAGAGCTCAGGTTCTTTCGCTATGATGAAGTGCGCGCAATAGTCATCCAGCCCCGCAGAGCCAAGTATTATCGGTTCTCCGTAAGCGCCTGCGCTGTTGAATGCCGGCCACCTCTTTATCAGGGTCGTGTTGTCCTTGCCCGAAAACGTCGAGGCTATCTCATCGAACCCGGCGACGGCCAGGTCGACCCTTTCCGAAGCGATGTGCCACGGAGCATCATAGTGTTCCACAC
>QMZP01000062.1 GCA_003663225.1 Candidatus Aenigmatarchaeota archaeon
AGGCTGGCATGCATTGGACACGCATGCCTCTGACTGGCCGCACGAGCCGCAGTCCAGCATTGTGCCGCATCCATCATCCACATGGCCGCACTCAAGGCCGGTGCAGTCGTTGGTGGGAGTGCATGACAACGATAGAACAACGGCGGAGCCGTCGCCTATAACCATGTTATCGGTTACCTGTGCAGGGCCCCATGAGTCAGAGATGTGGCCGGGCTTGCTGGCAGACGCCTGGAAGGCCTTGTCTGCCACGGTTCCGCCATAATAAGCATAGCTGGTCACGCATTTCCTTGACGCGTAACCGTCAAGGCCGGTGGTTTCGCTTGACGACCAGTCCTCATTGTCCATATCCACTGTGGCTCCCTGGACAGGGTCTGTGCCATTATCGACCATGACGTCTACGTACCATCCGCGGAAAAGCTCCGAGCCGCTTGCCACGCTCTCCGATGCCATGGTGACATTAATGAATGTGTTATTGACGGACGTGCCCTCGACCACGACATCTTCACTGGAACCGCTGCCCACGAATACGTTGTCCCTGAACATGTTATGGTTGGAGCCCGGGCCCGTCATGTACCAGTAGTTCATAAGCCAGACAAATGAGCTGGCCGGGTCCCTTATGCGGTTGCCGATTACCCTGTTGTGCTCCACGCCAAGAAAGTTTATGCATCCGCCATACCCGTTGACGCAGTCCTCTATCACGTTATCCCTTATCGTGTTGTTGTCGCTATTTATCTCTATCCATATGCCGTTCCCGGTATGGGACAGGTTGTTCCCCTCTATAACGTTGTTATCGCACCCGGAATAGAACCATATGCCATCATACTGGCTCCCTGTAAGGGTGTTATTCCTGAATAAGCTGTTCGTGGTATACCATACCCTTATGCTATTGGTGAAGCCGTCTATGACGCAGTTCTTTACTGTTATGGCATCGTTGCCTATAGAGTCCACGCCCTGCGACAGCCAGCCCGAGCCGTCTGTCGTTATGCTGTGGCCAGCACAATCAAGAGTCACACCATCTGCATTCATGATCAGGCCCGTCCCCGGACACGGCCCCAGGTCGGATGTCATGACATAGTCCTCTATGACAGAATCGCCGCAGTTGCACGGCGTAGAGCCTCCGCAGTTGGCAGCTATCGCGCTGGGTGCC
Source organism: Candidatus Aenigmatarchaeota archaeon (assembly GCA_003663225.1). Classification (GTDB taxonomy): domain Archaea; phylum Aenigmatarchaeota; class Aenigmatarchaeia; order QMZP01; family QMZP01; genus QMZP01. The sequence goes on from QMZP01000062.1 coordinate 1,148, forward strand.
AGGAGGACAGTGAACGAAATCACAATCAATGTCATGCATGCTCTCATGGGCATCATCACTATTCGCTATCATATTGTATAAGGGAATACACATCAACACCGAGGTCGTCGAGCTTTGCCCTGCCTTTCAGGAACGACAGCTCTATGAGGAAGCATATGCCTGCTATTCTCCCTCCCAGTTTCCTCACGAGGTCAGCGGTCGCCCTTATTGTTCCCCCTGTGGCAAGGAGATCATCAACGAGCAGGACCTTCTGGCCGGGCTTGACTGCATCCTTGTGCATCTCCAGCGTATCAGTCCCGTACTCCAGCTCGTAGGTCGTGCTTTCTGTCTCGTATGGCAGCTTGCCCGGCTTCCTTACCGGTATGAATCCTATGCCAAGCTCGTATGCTATCGCTGCGCCGAATATGAATCCTCTGGACTCAGCAGCGGCTATCACGTCGATGCCTTTGTCCCTGTAGTAATCTGCCATTGCCTTGACACTGTGCTTGAAAGCCCATGGGTCCCGCAGAAGAGTCGTTATGTCCCTGAAAACTATCCCCTTCTTGGGGAAGTCCGGGATATCCCTTATCTTCGCTCTCAGCTCATCGGGCATGATATTCCCCATACCTAAGAATTTGATTCTGTTCGTTTTAAACGTTTCTCCTGTTTTCTCATATTCCTGTAGCATCCTTCACAGAACACAGGTGCCGTTCCCTTGGGTACGAAATCCACGAAGTCCTCCTTCCCGCATCTCTCGCAGATTATCTTGTGCTTCTTTTTCCGCAGCCTGAAATTCTTCCTCGGAAGCCTCTTCATGTACATGCTGCCCATATGTTCCCATCTTGTGTTCTTGCTATATATATCTTGGTTTCGGTCATTACCGAAAGAAAACGAAAGCCATTTGAAATATCATTAAGAACAGATATTCATGAACAAGAGGATATGGTTAATATTCATTCTCATAATATGCTATTGGTCGGCATCCAACAGTTACGTGGCGGCATCGGACGGGTTGCATGAGATAAGCAACTCTGCAGGATACCTCGCGCTGTTCTTCGCGGGAGGGATAGCCCTCATGTTCCTGCAAGACAAGGATAAATTACAGGGAGACAATAATATAGCATGCGCACAGAAGAAAAGAAGGTAACGCTCGACAAGGGGACGTTCCGGGCGCTGACATCAGACACAAGGATAGGCATACTGAAGAGCCTGAAGGAGCGAAGGAAGACGCTCAGCGAGCTGTCCAAGCAGAACAGGATGTCCGTGTCCACCATAAAGGGGCATCTCGACACGCTGGTTAGCGCAGGCCTCATAGAGCAGAAGGACGACGGCCATAAGTGGAAGTACTATGACCTGACACGCAAAGGCAGTGCCGTGCTCGACCCGGATGAGAGGAAGGTATGGATACTGCTGTCCGTCTCAGGGCTTGCGTTGCTCGTCACAGGGCTTGACGCGTTCACAGGAGTCATAGGCAGCGCATTCCGGGGGGTATCAAGGAATGCCGAGCCCATGGTCTTTGAGAAGGTCAGCGACACTGTCACAGGACCTCTGTTGCAGGGGGGCCCAGAGGCTGCGGCAACGGCCACCAACACAGCCGCGCCATTCCCATGGGTGCATCTTGTGACAGGCATCATGCTTTCCGTGCTCACCGCTTTCTTCGCGTTCAGGCTTGTCAGAAGAAAGTCCGTTTTTGCGTAAGTTTCAAGCCATTTATCTCTCACCTGCAGCAATATCAAGCATGGAGCAGCACGAAGCGATATCACTGGTTTTTGTCGCAGCGATAGTGACGCTCTCGCTTGCAGCTACTATGCTCATAGCTGCGAAGTACGGGACTCCCGTAGGCTGGGATTACAAGCACCACGTAGTTATGGCCACCAAATACGCAAGAGGCAGCTTCGACCTGTCACCAACAAGCATAGGAACGAATTTCGGCATATATCCCCCATTGTTCCACATCATGCTGGCATTTTTCATAATATCAGGCACGCTCGGCGCCGCGTCGCTTTTCATGCAGGTGGCATTCTACCCTCTCATAATGCTGTCAGGCATGTTCCTTGTATGGAAGACGCTGGGGGAACGGCAGGCTGCCATAGCAGGCATCATAATGCTCGGCTCGGTGGCGCTGTTCGACCGTTCGCAGGTGATACCGCAGTCGCTCGACATGATATTCATACCGCTGGGTATGTACCTCTTCCTCAAGAAGGACAAGCTATCCCTCATATGCCTGTCCATACCGATGTACGCCCACGGGCCCTTTGCCTTCCCACTACTCGGAGCGATGTTATTGTTCTCAAGGAAGCATAAGCCATACAGGGAGCTGGCAAAGTGGGCACTGGCAATCTCGCTGCCTATAATAGCGCTGGTGGCTCTCACGCTGCCATCATACGCGTCTTTCTCATCAGGCTACAACAACCCGCAGGAGAGGATAATGACAGAGAACCCGCTTTACATGATATTGTACATGGGACCAATCCCGGTAGTGCTCCTGCCTATCTCCCTGATTGCTGCCGGAAGAAGATGGCGCGGGCTCTCGGGCATAGAAACCATGTCAGTGTACTGGATAGCGCTGCTTTGCCCGCTGCTGCTTGTCATGGCGGACAGGTTTGCCTCATATGCGGTGGTACCCACGGCCGTTCTTGCGTCTTCATGGCTATCAGGGAAGGCAAGGAAGAAGTGGCTGTTGGTCATGCTGGTATTGCTGTTTTGGATAGCTATGACAACTTCATACATCCCCATGCTGAGGATAATATCCGGATGGAACGGCTATGCCATGGACGCCTTTTAGAGAACCATTGCAAGCAGCGCCTTCTGGACATGGAGCCTGTTCTCTGCCTGGTCCCACACGACCGACTGCTGGCCGTCCATAACCTCTGATGTTATCTCGTCCCCCCTGTGAGCGGGCAGGCAATGCATGGCTATGGCATCAGGCTTCGCGAGCCTCATTATCCCCGCATTCAGCTGGTATGGTCTCAGTGCCCTGGACTTCCTGGATGCCTGCTTCTCATGGCCCATGGATACCCATGTATCGGTATAGACCACGTCTGCCTTGTGCAACCCCTCTTTCGGCTTGCTGCAAACCATCACAGAATCAGCGTTATCTGACAGTATCTTCTTGTCCGGCGCATGCCCGTCAGGACAGCACACTGCCATATGCATGCCCACCTTCTTGCATGCATTCATCAGAGAATGGCACACGTTGCTGCTCCCATCTCCCATGAAGCACAGCTTCAGGCCTTTAAGGTGCCCGAAATGCTCCCTTATCGTGAACATGTCAGAGAGCGCCTGGCACGGATGTAGCAGGTCTGTCAGCCCGTTTATCACAGGCACGTCAGCACTGCGTGCAAGCTCCTCTATGTCCTTGTGCGAGAACAGCCTTGCCACTATGCCGTCAGAGTACCTGCTCAGCACCTTAGCCGTATCGGATACTGTCTCACCCCTGCCAAGCTGGCTTTCATTCCAGCTGAGATGAACCGAATGCCCGCCCAGCTGGCTCATGCCGGCATCGAACGACACCATTGTCCTGGTAGAGGGCTTCTGGAATAGCAGCACCAGGTTCTTGTCCCTCAGGATGCCCTGGATAGGTTTCTTCTTGAGGCTGGCAGCGGTCTTGAAAACCATGGCTATTTCATGCTCGTCAAGGTCATGCATGGATAAGAAGTCCCTCTCCATCGTTACACCTCTACGATAGTGCCTGCCTTGCCCCTCAGCGCATCAGCCATCTTGTCTATGTCGGTTATGAGCGCCTTTTTGCCTCCGGATTCTATGAAATCTATGCTCGCCCGCATCTTCGGCCCCATGGAACCCGGCGGGAAGTGCCCCTTGCTTACCATGTCCTTCGCTTCTTTCACCGTGAGGCGGTCCACCTTCATCCTCCTGGAAGGGTCATTCCAGTTCACATAAACAGCATCAACGTCAGTGAGCATCACCATGAGGTCGGCATTCAGCTCCTTGGCCAGCTCTGCGGTTGCCAGGTCTTTGTCTATGACCGCATCGACCCCGTACAGGCCGGGCTTCTTGCCCTTGCCTGATATGTGCACCTTGTCCTTCACTACCGGCACGCCTCCGCCCCCGCATGCCACGACGACTGCATTTCCTACCAGTTCCCTTATGGCTTCAGCCTCCACGATAGCCTTGGGCGAAGGCGACGCCACCACCCTGCGCACACCGCGAAGCGATTCAGAGACATGCCAGTGGACTGGAATCTTATTGTCATCCTCATAATAGGGGCCTATGGGCTTGGTGGGGTTGCCGAATGCCTTGTCATCCCTGTCAACCAGCACCTGCGTCACCACCGTGACAACAGGCATGTCGACGCCTATTGAATGCAGCTTGTTGTAAAGGACTTCCTGTATCATGTACCCTATGAGCCCCTGGCTCTGGGCCACGCACGCGTACAAGGGCATCTTCGGGGCCTTGCCGTTCTCCTGCTGAAGGAGTATGTTCCCCACCTGGGGGCCGTTGCCGTGCGTTATCACTATCCTGTATCCGTTCTTGACGAGCTTCGCGACCTGCTCCATGGGATGGTCCAGGTTGGAGAGCTGCTCTTCTATCGTGCCTTTCTGGCCCCTTCTCACAAGGGCATTGCCGCCCAGCGCTATGACTATGG
>QMZP01000063.1 GCA_003663225.1 Candidatus Aenigmatarchaeota archaeon
AAGGTAGGAGCCCCCCCAAGAAGCTACCAAGGGTGTCGGTCATAATACCCGCATACAACGAGGCAGGAAACATAGCAGTCACCATAAAGTCGGTGCTGAACCTGGATTACCCCAGAAGGCTCCTGGAGACCATAGTAGTCAACGACTGCTCCACTGATGACACCGGGAGGATAGCAAGCGGGTTCGCCAAGGATGGGAGCATCAAGCTCCTGAACAACAGCAAGAACAGGGGCAAGGCATACTCCCTGAACAGGGCAATCAAGGTGTGCAAAGGGGATTACATCGCCTGCGTTGACGCGGATTCCATGGTGGAGCCGTCCATACTCAAGAAGATGATAGGGTATTTCGGGGACCCGTCCATAGGCGCTGTAACTCCCGCGCTCAAGATATGGAAGCCCAAGAACTTCCTGGAGAAGGCACAGTATGCGGAATATCTACTGAACATATTCCTAAGGAAGATGCTATCGTTCCTGGACGCCGTCCACGTAACACCCGGCGTTTTTTCTCTCTACAGGAAGGACGTGCTCCTGGAGATAGGCGGCTTCGAGGAGGACAACCTTACAGAGGACATGGAGATAGCGCTAAAGATACATAAGCATGGATACAAGATAGAGAACGAGCTCTCGGCCGAGTCTTATACCATATGCCCTGCCAAATGGATGGAGCTGTACAGGCAGAGGCTGCGGTGGTACAGGGGGGCAATACAGAACGCCATAAAATACAGGCACATGATATTCAACAAGGAGTACGGCAACCTGGGGGTGTTCTTCTTCCCTGCGAACTTCCTGGCGATATTCATAATAATAGGCATATTCTTCGTCACAGCATGGAACTATGCGAACGTGGCCGCTACCACGTTCTGGAAGATGTCGCTCATAAATTGGGACTTCTCCATGATGTTCAGTGAGCTGAACCTGCAAGAAATACTGGCAGGCATGGTAAACACGCCCGTCCTTCTGAGCATGGTGGGGCTTGTGCTGGGAGGCTATATGCTGTATATCAGCTTCAAGACCAGCGGGGAGAGGATAAGGGAGAACAAGCCCGGTTATTTCCTTTACCTAATAATATTCCCGTTCATATACATCGTTTTCTGGGCAGCAGCGCTGATATATGAGGTAAGCGGAATGAAGAGGGACTGGTAAGCAATATTAATTATTATGCCCACAAAGAATAAAGACGTGATCCAATGGCAAAGAAGCACCTAGACAAGAAGATACTGATATCAGCCCTCATCATATCGGCTATACTTTTTGGTTCCGGCATGCTTGCGGGATACGGCCTGAACAGGGAGAAACTTTCGTCCATAGAGAAGGACATGGACAGCATAATAAAGGACGTGCAGAATTTCCAGCTCCAGTTCCTTTTCCTTGACGTGCTCGGTGAAAACGCAACATGCCCGCTACTCGCTGCCACGCTTGGGGGCATAAACGAGCAGTCGTACAGGATAGGCAACAAGCTGGAATCATATTCGTCCGAGAGCGAGATAAAGGACTACAACGACTATGTGGACCTGAAGGACGAGTATTCAAGGCTCCTTGTCAGCTATTGGCTGCTCGCATTGAAGCTGAAGAGGAACTGCAAACTCAGCGCCAACACCATAGTCTACTTCTACGCCAAGGACTGCCAGAGGTGCGATGACCAGGCATTCATACTCACGTACCTGAAGAACAAATACAACGAGAAGCTCCTCGTCTTCGCCCTTGACGCCGACCTGGAGGAGCCTTCTGTGAACACGATAAAGAGGTATTACAACATAACAGAGTATCCGAGCCTCGTGGTGGGCAACGAGTTGTACGCGGGCTTCCATTCAAGGGACAGCCTGGAGAAGATACTGAACCTGTGAGTCCGCTTAAATATGCCCACGCTTAAAATTAATATTAGGCGATAGCATGGGAAAGAACTTCCTGATAACGACCGCCATAGACTACCCCAGCGGCAAGCCCCACATGGGGCACGCATACGAGAAGATATGCACAGACGTGATTGCGCGGTTCAAGAGGCTGCAGGGAGTCAAGGTCCATTTCTCAACAGGTCTCGACGAGCACGGCTCCAAGATACAGAAATGCGCGGAGAAGGCGGGCATGGAGCCGAAGGCATACGTGGACCGCATGGCACGCTTCTTCATAGACCTGTGCAAGGCGTATGACATATCATACGACGACTTCATACGGACAACAGAAGAAAGGCATGCCAAGGTAGTCAACCAGATATTCGAAAGGGTCAACAGCAGTGGTGACATATACAAGGGGGAATATGAGGGCCCATACTGCACTGATTGCGAGACATACTACACCGAGAAGGACCTGAAGAACGGGTACTGCCCTGTCCATAAGAAGCCCGCGGAATACGTCAGGGAAGAGAGCTACTTTTTCAGGATGAGCAAGTACCAGAAGCAGCTGGAGGAGCACATAAGGAAGAACCCTGACTACATAATGCCGAAGGGCAAGCCTGAGGAGATACTCAACCGGATGAAGCCTGGGGTCAAGGACCTCAGCATATCAAGGACCAAGATAGACTGGGGCCTGCCGTTGCCCATTGACAAGAAGCACACACAATACGTGTGGATGGATGCACTGATAAACTATCTTTCAACAATAGGAGGACCGGAATCCAGCGAGTTCAAGGAATACTGGCCGGCACTGCACATAATAGGCACGGATATAGTGTGGCATCACACGGTTATATGGGGCTCCATACTGATGTCAGCCGGGATAGAGCTCCCAAGGGTGTTCGTCCACGGATTCATAAATCTCAAGGGCCAGAAGATGTCCAAGTCCGGCGGCGCTGTGGTAGACCCCATGGAGCTGGCAAAGAAATACCCTTCCGATGCTATCAGGTACTTCCTGATAAGGGATATACCATTCGGCGAGGACGGTGACTTCTCGGAGGATGCCCTGAAGGAAAGGATAAACGGAGAGCTTGTCTCGGACCTGGGCAACCTCACCTCAAGGGTGTTGACGCTTGCGGAGAAAGCGGGAGTGAAGCCGGAGGGCAAGCCAGAGCTCGAGAAAGAGCTGAATATCGGGAAAGTGGAAAGGCATATGGAGAAACTGGAGCTGCACCTGGCGCTGGACGAAGTCATGAGGTTCGTCCGTGCCGCGAACAAATACATAAACGAGAAGGAGCCATGGAAGCTGATGAAAGACGAGATGCGGGCAAGGCCTGCGTCTAGCAAGAAGCTGGGGAGCGTCATATACAACCTGCTGGAATCGCTCAGGATAATAGGCATACTCATAGAACCGTTCATGCCCAACACATCAAAGGCAATAAACGAGCAGCTTGGCGTGGAGAAGGGGCTGCTGAAGGACTGTGTTTTCAGGGAATGGGACGGCAACGCGAAGAAGGGGGAGTATCTCTTCCAGAAGATCGAATGACTTCTCAGCTTACACGAAGCAGGCGTGGACTGATTTTTAAGTAAAGACACCTGATATTATACATGGTTTCTGTAGAGGAGCATGCAAGCAAGTTGGATTTCAGAGGCGTGCTGACAGCTCTGATAATATCATCCTTCGCGTTCGTGATGGCGCTCTCATGGAGGGATGTGATAAGGTCTCTCATAGAGACTGTCGTGCCCCAAGGCGAGGGCCTCACATACCAGTTCATTGCCGCCAGCGCAATAACAATCATATCAGTCATCGCCATATTTCTTGTATCAAAGTACATGACCATAAGGACAGAGGAGAAGGTAACAAAGAAGTGATAACATGGGAGTGCCTCAGTTCCATCCGGGGAAGGTAACAGAGGTATACCAGAGCAAGGGCCGTGACATAGCCTCCAGCGATGCGAGCACGCAGGCCACTGTCTCCATGTGGGACGGCCACACCCTCACCATCACAGTGGCACCCAGGCTGAGGTCCAAGATAAGGAGGGGCGACGTCGTGTTCGTGGACTATTATCCGTCATCCAAGTTCAGGGATCCTGTGCCCAGAATGGTCATAACCAAGATAATAAGGGGGAGCAAGGCCAAGAGTGTGCTTCAGGAATATGGGAAGTACCACAGGCGCATAAAGAGTATGAAGCCGGAGGGTCCCTCCGAAAGGGTGCATGAGAGGTACATTGGTTAGATGCACTGTATCACATAAGCTACAAAATATATTCTGCATGACCGAAAATCTTTATTAGTGGCTTAGACTAATTATTGTTTACGCTGGCACTATATGTTGTGCTCGTCTATAAATCAGGACACAAGATATAGTAGTTATCGTCCAGTGATAATAAAATACGATTTGGTGGGGAAAGGATATGAATTGCCCGTTTTGCGGTCACGAGGAGACCAAAGTAATAGACAAGAGGGCATCTGAAGGCAAGGTGAACAGGAGGAGAAGGGAATGCCTGAAGTGCCACAAGAGGTTCACCACGTACGAGAAGGTAGATAACCTGCTGACTAAGGTGAAGAAGAGGAACGGTAAACTAGTTGATTTTGACCAGGAAAAGATAGCACAGGCAATATGGAAGGCCGCGCAAGCTGTTGGGGGAACCGACAAGGAGATGTCAAAGGCGCTTTCTGACAAGGTGGTAGCCGCCCTTGAGGACAGGTTCGGCGGCACCACAATACCCACAGTAGAGCAGATACAGGACATCGTGGAGAAGGTGCTAGTTGACAACGGCCACTACAAGACTGCCAAGGCATACATACTTTACAGGAAGCAGCACGAGAAGATAAGGGAAGCAAGGACTCTCATGGTTGACGTGAACAACACCATAAGCGAGTACCTTGACCAGACGGACTGGCGCGTGAAGGAGAACAGCAATGAAGCATTCTCCTTCTCAGGGCTGCTGCTGCACACAGCAGGCAAGGTAATGTCCAACTACAACCTCAACGAGCTCTATCCAGTGGAGCTGGCACAGGCGCACAAGAAGGGATACATACACATACACGACCTGTCGCATGGGGTTATTGGTTATTGCGCCGGCTGGTCGCTCAAGAACCTCCTCATATGGGGATTCGGGGGCGTCCCCAACAAGGTGAATTGCAAGCCGGCAAAGCATCTTAGCACCGTGGTACACCAGATGGTCAACTACATAGGCTGCCTGCAGATGGAATTCGCAGGAGCACAGGCGTTCTCATCAGTAGACACACTTCTCGCTCCCTTCATAAGGACCGACAACCTGACATACAAGCAGGTCAAGCAGAACATGCAGCAGCTCGTGTTCTCGCTCAACATACCCTCCAGATGGGGATCGCAGTATCCCTTCAGCAACATAACGTTCGACTGGGTCGTCCCCGAGGACATGAAGGACGAGAAGGCCATAGTAGGAGGAAAGCCCCAGGACTTCACATATGGAGACTGCCAGAAGGAAATGGACATGATAAACAGGGCATTCCTGGAGGTTATGTTGGAGGGGGATGCTGATGGTGGGGTGTTCACGTTCCCAATACCCACATACAACCTCACCAAGGACTTCAACTGGGATTCTGAGAACTCCAGGCTGCTGTTCGAGCTGACCGCCAAGTACGGGCTCCCGTACTTCCAGAACTACATAGGCTCCAACCTCGACCCCAAGTCCATAAGGGCGATGTGCTGCAGACTGAACCTCAACCAGAACGAGCTCATGAACCGGCCGGGTGGCATGTGGGGCCCGGGGGATTCGACGGGCTCAATAGGCGTGGTGACTATAAACGTCAACAGGCTAGCGTACGAGGCAAAGAAGGATTCTGATTCCCCGATAGAGGCGAAGACCCTATTCTTCAACAAGATCAAGCAGTACATGGAC
>QMZP01000064.1 GCA_003663225.1 Candidatus Aenigmatarchaeota archaeon
CTGCTGCTCTTTCATGAACAGGAACCGCTTGAGTTCCTTGATCGTCTTCATCACCTCAGGGTTGGATATGACAGAGCCGCTGGTCCTGACCTCATCAAGGACCCAGCAGAGTTGCTCATCAAGCTTCACCAGCTCATCAATCTCCGCGGAGATGATAGCGGCATCCTCTCTGAGCTTGTCAACCCTCATCTTTATCCTGAGGCATTCCTGTGATTTTGGGTCCCTGCCCTTGACGTTCACCTCGATGTTGTAGAGGTTCTCCATCATCCTGAGCCTGCCTTGGACAGGCTCGAGAACCTCTTTTCTCTTTTTGCACATGTCCCTGATATTGGTGAGCCAGGAGTGAAGCTGCTCTTCGTCAGGGATATCCGGGTCTATCACCAGGGCATCCATATCAGTGACCTCAGGGGCAGGCCCTTTGGACGCTGTCCGGGGGTCGTTAGTGGAGTTGATGATAGCCGGTAGGATGTAGAAGCCGGCAAGGCACCCCAGCAGAAGCCCGGCGACGAATGCCAGTGACATGCCGCCTATGCTGCTCCTGCTTCTGATTATGACAGGGTCAGGAGTGCCATGGCTCTCTTCCTGTACCCTGGGTTCATCGTCATACATTTCCGTCATAATTACTCTCCTTACAGCTATTCCCTCCTGGCGAGCAAGACGCGGATGGGGGGTTTGCAGCTCCTCCATACCGAGAACATGACCCCGAGAAGGGAGAACACAACGCAGACCAGAAGCGCGGTGAGGTAGAGCCACCAGAACTTGAAGCTCAGCAGCGAGACCGACACCACGCTCCCCAATGAGATGTAGAACCTGGCCAGCATCGACCGGACGAACGGCTCGAGCACGACCGCGGCTATCAGGGCAAGGCTAAAGGAGCAGGCACCGAGTATCAGCCCCTGCATGAGGAACATGCGAGAGATTATCCTGCGGTTGCCTCCGAACGCCCGGATTATGCCGATTTGGTACAGCTCGTTCTTTGTGTTCATCCAAGTCGTGATGGTCACATTCAGCATCCCGCCGAATATGCTTCCAAAGACGAGCAGGGACACCAGCAGGACCATGATGTTGCCCATCTTTCTGAGGTTTTCCTGCTCCTCGAGCGAGTCCTCGGTGCCATATCCCATGGTCTTGAGATGCTTCACCACGGGTTCGACGTCATCTATGTCCCTGACGTACACGTTGCAGCGGGCGTGCCCCACCTTACCGTACAGGTCAGAGGCTGTGATGAATGCACCCTTGCGCTCATTGTAGGTTATCTTGCCCTGTATCCACAGGGAGATGTTGTTCGCCAGCTCAGCCGGTATGTACGCCGTCTTGCCGGCTACCACGCCAACGACATTGAACCTGATGTGCAGGTTGGGTTCATTGGGCGAGCGCTTCTGCTTCTTGTCGAACCTGAGCTGCACAGTAGTCCCAATAACACTATCTGGGTCCTTACCATGCTGCTTCACTACGCTTTCGGGGAGCACTATTGTGCACGTGTCTCCTGCACCCACCCACTCACCGGCAAGCAGGTCCAGGGCGTTGACGAGGAGGTCATCCTCTTCCACCCCGAGCATGCTGAAGGGTTTGCCTGTGCTGTCGGCAACGCGGCCCTCGACATATATCTCGGGATGGACCTGGCGGAACATTATCTCGTTCCTGAGGATTGGCACCAGGCGCGTGTCCATCATGCCGTCCTGCGAGCCGAGGTCTGTTATCCTGCACTGCACCACCTCGGTCTCCTTGAGACTGAAGAGCCGCTTGAGCGTGAAGCCTTTAAGCGCCCTCTCCATGCCAAGGCATAATGAGGCTTCTGGTACCATGACCTCTGCTGAATCCATGCTGCAGGGCTCGACCCTCCCGAGGAGTCTCATGGTGTTCGAAGACACGAAGGACTTCGGGACGAGCATGAAGTTCGAGGGAAGGAAGCTCTCATCAACCACCTTGAGCGAGATCCGGTTCTTCCCGAAGAAGGCGCGGGAGGGGGCATAGTACCTTGCCGTGCCGGTATTACCCACCATCGCCTCACCATCCTTCAGGGAACTGTAAGACCTCGCCCAGGCATACGGCAGCCTTGACACGGATTCGTCGTTTATGAACACCGGCCTGAACTTCTCGGCATAACCTCCGACAGAGAGGCTCACCTCAGGCAGCACTTCCATCTCCACGATTTCGAGTGCCATCGGGCTGTCAACCTTGCCCTTCAGATACTTTGCCATGGCCCTGCTGTTCCTGTTGTGCACCACCAGGATGCAGGAATAGGAGGTGAACACACCAGGCGGCGCGTAGGAGCGGGGATATTCCTCGCCCAGGGTTACCTTGAAGAACCCTTTCGCCGTATCTTCTTCCTTGACGAAGCTCTTCATGACAGAGGAAGGGAGCCATACCTCATCAGAGTCTCCATGGAACACGCCGGCAATGAAGAGGCCTTCCCTGGATGCCCAGTCTCTGAACGCCTTAGACCGGGCGAAGGGCTTATTAGCATCGCTGATTGTCACTACTACAGGAACCGCCCTCTTGCCCTTGCCGCCAGGTATCGGCAAAGACATCTTCTCAAGGGCACCATCGCCTATGAATCGGGCGGTGACCTCATTCTCGCCTATGGTGACGGTCCCCTGCCGGAACCTCTCGTTCTCCCTCACGCGCAGGTTTTCGTCCATGCGGTAGAAGGCAACAGTGAAGTCTGCATCCATCGGCAGCCTGCGATTGAACGCCTTGCTCAGCTGCTTGACAGCAACCGGGTCAGGCGTCCACACGATGCAGGAATTGGACGTCTCTAGCTTCACTCCCATGTAGCCTGCAGTCACATCGCTGCACAGGATGTCGAATGCACTGCCTGCCGTGCCATCCTTCACTACTCCTGACACGGTGAGGTGCATGGGGAAGCCCCTGACTATAAGCTGCGGGTAGGACCCGTCTGCCCTGCGTATGGCCTTAGAGAACGTCTCGGATACCAGGACGTTGCCGGTCCTCGATATGGCCGTTGAAGTGCGACGCCCAATGACATCAAGGATATCACTGGAATCAGGAACCGCCTTGATTCTGACATCATACTCCATACCACCGGCAGAGGCCTTGGACTCAAACATCCTGAACATCCCAGAAACGGGGTTTATCCCACACGACCTGAGCGCACGCTCCATGGTAGACATGTCTGATGGTGTCATGGCGCTGCCGCCGCCCCTGGAGACAACCAGCCAGGGGGTGCCGCCTTCGAAGGAGTACTGCATGAACGAACCCACCCTCTCAAGCCCGATGTTGAACTGTTCGGACTCATTCTTGAGGGCCTGCTCGCTCACACTGCCGTCGAAGAACGCCCTTGCCGATGCATACCTGCACTCTGGTATGGGCACACCGCCACCCGGTTCTGGCACGTCCTCTATGCCGTTCCCGCACCAGAGGTCAAGATATGACAACACCTTGAGGGGAAGGAAAGCCTCCTTGATATGGCTTCCCTTCTTCACTCCAACCAGCCTGAACTCGCGGTTGAAGCGCTGGACAGAACCGCCGACCGTGCGCTCAGCGGAAATGGAAACTGTCTCGGGGACGCTTCCATTATCAAGGCTGCCCCACATCCTTTCCAGCAAGGCCTCGGATACCACAATTTCGCTGGCGTCATCGGAACTCACGCCTCCGCCCCATGCCATTTTGCTCCTGGTAAAACCAGGGTCTCCTGGTACAGTGCTCTCGGCGTATACTACCACGGACTCTCCGCCGCGGACGCTGAGAGTGACGCCGAGCTTTACCTGCTCGAACACCTTCACCACTCTCTCGTCCCGGAGGATATCCGCCTTTGTTTGCTCGTCGAAGCGCATGTCCTCGTCGAGCAGCGCGCTGTCCGGGCACACCGCAACAATCCTCGTGGGCAGGCTGTTCGCCAGCAGGTCCTGCTGATACGAGTGTATGGAGGACCCGTAATAGCCGAGCACAAGAATGTACACAGCGGCTATCGCCACGATTATGACGTTCAGGATGAACGGCCAGAGGTTGTTGTGATGCCTTATCTTGGACAGTACGCATGAAAGGCTTTGCACAAAGCCCATGTTATCACTACTCTTCATGTTTACCGTCTCCTTTCCATGATACCGGTGTCAGTGAACTCGAAGATGGTCTTGCAGTACTTCGCTGCCATCCTCCGGTCATGAGTGACCATTACCACCGTGCAACCGGTCTCGCTCTGGAACCTGCTAATCATGTCCATCACGGTCTTGCCCGTAGCCTCGTCGAGGTCGCCTGTTGGCTCGTCAGCGAGTATTATACTGGGCCTGGTCGCGAATGCTCGGGCAACCGATACCCGCTGTTTCTGCCCGCCGGACAGCTGGGACGGGAAGCTGCGGTGCTTTCCCTTCAGCCCCATCCGTTCCAGCCACTGTATGGCAAAGCGCCTGGTCTCCCACCAGCTGGACCCTTTCAGTACCATAGGGAGGGCCACGTTCTTCCAGGCGGGGAGGTAGCTCACCAGGTTGTGCTCCTGGAAGATGAAGCCCACGTTGTTGCGCCTGTATTCGTGCATGTAGGCTTCATCATCGTAGCATATCATCCTTCCATGGAAGTAAACGCTGCCTTTGTCAGGGAAGTCCAGGCCGCCAAGGACGTTCAGCAGGGTGCTCTTGCCCCTGCCGCTCACACCGATGACAGCGACCATCTCTTTGGCCGGTATCTCAGCGTTCACGTCTCTCAGGGCGACTACCTGGCTCTGCCCGTTCCCGTACACCTTGTAGACATGGGAAAGCTGGAAGGCAGGGACAACGCGCCTTCTGGAAGACAGGACGCCGGAGGAAAGGGCTTCTTCCTGAGGCGTCCTAATCCGCCCATAAGGAGTAGTATGCGCACCAACCATTCCCGTGGAAGCGGACCGTGTTGCTTTACTGCGGACATTTTGCTGCCCCGACATGGAACCAGCTGGTGTTGTATTGTCCCTGACATTGACATGGGGGTTAGGGCTCTCAGGCTCATGATCGGGCGGAACGGGTATGTCGTTGGCGGCAGGCACCTTCTCGGCACCGTCCGCTCGTTGGGGCACATCAGGCTCTGCCTTTGATACCCCTGTATCAGAACCGATGGGCGGCTTGATGGCCTTTTCGCCACCATCATCGATTATCCTCAGCAATCTCTTGAACATAACACGTATCCTTTCCAAGGTGCCCGCCACCTGCCATGGTGGGCACCCTGATAAGAGGCATCAGTTACGGCAGGAACTTTTCCCTCACCCACCCGAACATGATATCGTCTGACCAGGGGAACCGCTCGGAGTTCACCTCATTCTGCAGGCTGGGCAGGAAGAAGCGTTCTATCCTGTATGCGAGGTTCCGCCGGTCACGTTCAGGCATCGAGCGGATCTCGGACCTCGTCTTGTTCAGGATGCTGTGCTCGCCGATGGGAAGGAACCTCGCCCTCAGCTGGGTATCCATGGCAACCGGCCATTCCTCCCAGAAGAACGAGTCCTCACCCAGGCGCATATCCATCACCATCTTGCGGATCTCGGTAACGCTCTGGGGGTTCTTGACAAGCACGGCGCTCAGAAGGTTGAGCTCGCTCATGAGTGTTTTGAGCTCGGTCTTCGCGGTGTAGACTTCTCGCTCGACTATCTGGACACCCGACGACTCAGTGCAGATCCAGCCTGTTGAGAAAGCGGGCACACCGGGTCCCAGCCGCTGGGCATCGACGCCTGCTGCTTCCAGGAAC
>QMZP01000065.1 GCA_003663225.1 Candidatus Aenigmatarchaeota archaeon
GAAGGCATTTGCCTATACCGCACTTCATGTTTCTCTCGAGCGATACTATCATGTCATCGTCGCTGAACCCTTTGCGTTTAAGTATTTCAGCTGTGTGCTTGAACATTACCGGCGGGCCGCAGAACACCGCGGCCGAACCCTCCGGGAACTCGTACCTCTCTATGAGGTCTGTGACAAAGCCCACATGCCCCTTCCATCCATCGGACGCCCTGTCAACGCTCAACTGCACGTCAAACTTCCCTTTCCATTTGTCTATGTTCTCCCTGAATGGTATCATCTCAGGCGACCTGGCTCCGAAGAACAGCGTCAGGCTCTTTATCTCCTTCGTGTGCCTCTCATAATACCTTATCAGCGAGCGCATGGGTGCCAGACCGCATCCTCCTGATATGAGGAACACGTCCTTTCCTTTCAGCTCCTTGACGGGGTACCCGTTGCCGTACGGCCCCCTTATGCCTATTTTGTCCCCCTTCTCAAGCCTGGCCAGCGCGCCTGTGACATTGCCCACATTGTCAACCGTTATCTTCACTGCAGGGTATGAGCTGAACGATATGGCGGATTCGCCGAACCCGAAGACAGATACGAGAAGGAACTGCCCCGGCTGGAAGCTCATGCCTTTGTCCAGCACGTACGTCCTGAGGCTCGGCGTCTCCCTTATCACTTTCTTGACCCTTACCATCTCAACCCTGTACTGGTTGCGTATCCTGTTGTTCATCCGAACACCCTGAATATGTCTATGCCCTTGTTGCATACGTCTATGCAGCGCCCGCACCCCGTGCATGCCATCATCTTCTGGTCTTCCAGCGAATAGCGGAACTTGCAATATATCCTCTGTCTCACCCTCTGGAACCTGCTGGGCCTGAATATGACGTCGCCCGCCACTCTGGTGTAACGCTTTAGCTGGCAAGAATCCCATTTCCTTACCCTCTTCCCCGATTCCAGGTCAGTCTCCAGTTCATCCTCTATTGTGAATGAATGGCAGGTTGGGCACACGGAAGTGCATGCAGTGCAGCTGAAGCAGTCCCTGGCAAGCTCCCTTATCACGTTGTCCTTTATCTCATTGGCTGATTTCAGCTTCCCTTTTGTCTTTTTGTCCAGCTTCCTTTCCAGTGCGTCCAGCAGGCTGTCAGGGTTACCGCCCTTCGAGAAGAACACTGTTTTCATCAGCCGCCTCCCTGCGGGCGTGCCCGCCTTGGCAGCGAAACCGCCACTGGCCTCTATGAGAAGGATGTCATAATTGTCAGCGAAGAAAGTGCCCGTATAGTGGCAATAGCAGTTCTTGAACTGCTCCGGCCTGCTGCACTGCAACCCTATGAGGAGCATGTTCCTCCTCTTCTTCATGTAATACGGGTCGTCCTTGAACACCATGTCCATATACTTTATGGCGTTCAGGTCGCACGGCCTTGCACCAAACAACACTCTCCTGGGAGCGTCTATCCTGGCCGTGGATTTCTCGCCCTTGAATGTGAACAGCGTTTCTTCGGGAGGCAGGAAGAGCTTCTTTGCAGAGAACCTGGTCTTTTTGTTAAGGTCAGGGGGCTTTCCTGAGAACGGGCTGAACCTTATGCCGTACGGAGCGTAGACTTCCCTTTTCTTTGACAAATGTTCCAGAAACGGCAGCATATCCCTGCTATTGAGCATCATCCTATCGTTTAATTATTGCGGTGGATGATAAATAAGTTCATGCAACGAACTCCCTGAGCACGGACTCCGGGTTCTCTGCCTTGGTTATCGCTGAAGCGACCAGTACACCATGCATGCCAAGCTCTATTGATTTCCTGACGTCATCGCCTGTGGATATGCCTGCTCCGCATAGCGGCACAACTTCCTTGCCTTCTTCTCTGTTGAAGGAATCTACCATATCCGAAAACCCCTTCACGGATTCGGGTGCGTTTGCCGATACTGACCTGCCGGTCCCTATAAGCTCCGGGTCCTCGAACGCGATATAATCGGGCAGCATCTTCACTATATCCTTGCCTTCTGCCGTATTTTCTGCGCACACTATTGTCTTTAGGCCGGCTTCCTTGCAGCGCTCTATAGTCTTCTTTATCTCCTCCATGGGCATCCTGTCTTCTGAGTGGTTTATGAGGACGCCCCAAGCGCCGTTCTCCTTCAGGCACTCGGGCATGTCATGCCCGGTGTTAGAGCCGTATGACACAGGGTCTGCATGTTGGGCCAGTACAGGGATGGAGACCGAGGATGATACCCTGTGTATGTCGGCGTTTTGGACCGCCACCATCACGTCAGCGCCGCTCTCTTCCCTTACCTTCTCATGCAGCTTGGCCAATGACTCAGCCCTGCTTCCGGTAGCCTGCTCGTATGTCTTGAAGTTGACTATTATCGTGGGCTTCATTTCTTCACCATTACTTCTTTTATCGTGGACCTTAATATGTTTGCGGATTTCCTTAGACTCCTCTTTTCCGTTGCATTCAGCGGTATCAGCAGCTGCTTGTCTATGCCGTTCGAACCCACCACGCATGGCACGCTCAGGCATACGTCCCTTATACCATAATATCCGTCCAGCCTTGTTGACACCGGCATCACTTCGTTGCTGTCCGAGAATACGGCTTTCACTATCTTCGTTATGACAAGGCCTATAGCGTAATATGTCGCTCCCTTGGTAGTTATTATCTCATATGCAGCGTTCTTGGTCTCCTTCGCTATCCTGTCCATGTCATTCTTGCTGTATTCCTTCATGCTCTTGAGTGGGGCGCCGCCTATCCTAGCCGAGCTCCAGACAGGGAACTCGCTGTCCCCGTGCTCGCCCAGTATGTACGCGTGAACGCTGCTGGCGCTCACGTTGTAATGTTCCCCCAGGTGATACCTGAGCCTTGCTGTGTCGAGGACAGTGCCCGTGCCGAACACCCTTTCGGGCGGGAATCCGGAATATTCCATAGCAATATATGTCAGGACATCAACGGGATTGGAGACTACCAGAAGTATGCAGTCCTTGCAATGCTTCGTTATCTTGGGTATCATATCCTTGAATATCGCGGCGTTCTTCTTGACGAGGTCCAGCCTTGTCTCACCGGGCTTCTGGCCTGCGCCGGCGCATATTATGACTATGGAGGATCCCTTGCATAACCTGTAGTCCTCACCGAACCTTATCTTGCTCTGGTGCACGAACTGCATGCCATGCTTCAGGTCCATGGCTTCGCCCTTTGCCTTCTGCTTGTTCACATCTATAAGGACTATCTCAGAGCACGCCCCGCTTATAAGCAACGAGTATGCCGCGGTCGAGCCTACGAAGCCTGCGCCTATTATGCTTACCTTTCTCCTCATCCCATCACCTTCATGGCCTGCGCTACTGTCTTCCTTTTGAATATCACTTCCCGAAGAGCCTTGCTTATGCCTATCGGGTCTTTGTGCTGCCATATGTTCCTCCCGACAGCCATGCCGCTCGCTCCGGCATCCATGGAGCCCTTGGCTATCTCAAGGAACTTCCTGTCGCTGGTGGCGGCTCCGCCAAGTGAAAGGACCCTGCACCTGCCTGCGCTCTTCACAACGTCCCTGAAGGTCTCGGGGCTTCCCGTGTACTTGACCTTTGCGAAGTCAGCGCCAAGTTCCAGGCCAACCCTTGCCGCATACGATATGAGCTTGGGTGTGAGCCTCTTAACAGCCCTGCCTCTCGGATACAGCCATGCTATGACGGGCATGCCGTTGTCATGCGCCTCCTCCTCTATTGCGCCGAACTCCTTGAACATATCGGTCTCGTATTCCGAACCCACGTATATGGTGTATCCCACTGCCTTGGCTCCCATATCCAGTGCCTCCTGGACAGAGCATATCTGCCTGGAAACAGGCTCACCCTTCCTTATGTTGGTCTTGCCGTTCAGCTTGACTATAAGCGGGACCTTGCTCTCCTTTTCATAATACTTCTCGGCAACGCCCTTCTGGAATATGATGCCGTTGAACCTGCCCTTCCGCGCTATCTCAAGTATGTATGACGGGTTGGCTGTCTTGTCCTTGAAGTCGCTTGGCCCGTGCTCCATTCCATGGTCGTATGCCAGCAGCAGCGTCTTCCCCCTTTCTGTTATGCTGGATATCCCCGTTTTCATGCCTTCACCTTCCTCAGCTTTCCAGGGTTTCTCTTTATTGTGCTCATCATCTCCTTCCATGAGAGCAGCTTGTTCCTTGCTCCCACGTAACGTATCACTGACTCAGAATCAGCGAGCCCCATCTGCATGGACATCTCTATTCCCATGCCCCTTGCCATGCCTGCGACCATGCCAGCTGAGAAAGCGTCGCCTGCGCCAGTCCTCTCCACCAGCCTGGTATTGTGCGGTTTCAGTGTATAGAAATACATGCCATCATAGCATACTGTCTCCCTGGCTCCGTCTGTTATGCATACTACCCTTGGGCCCATGCTCCTTATGGCCTTCAGCATCTCCATCTTGTCATCCTTGCCTGAGAGCGCTGACGATTCCTCGGCATTGGCTATGAACAGCTCCGTGGCCCTGAGTATCCTGCCTATGTGCCTCTTTCCCTTCTCGCATTCCCTTATGCCCGGGTTGTAGGCTATCTTCGTCCCGTTCCTGGCTGCGAGTGCGGTAAGGTCCTTCTGGGTCTTCAGTGATTCAGACATGGCCGATGCGAAATAGAACCATTTGGCTTTCAGCCTCCCCTTATTCAGGCCCCCTGTCCTGACGTGGTTGCTGGCGCCCCTGAAATGCAGTATGGTCCTGTTGTGCCTGATGCTGTCGAGTATTATTCCGTATCCTGTCTTGCCTTCAGGCTTTGGCCCGACGAAGTCAACGCCTTCCCTTTTCAGGGCTTCCTCTATTATATTGCCGTTCGCGTCCTTGCCGTACCTGCCGAGTAGCGCTGATTTGAGGCCCAGCTTCCTCAGCGCTATGGCAACGTTCATGCCGCAGCCGCCGGTCTGGAAATCCAGGTCGTTAACAAGTATTTTGGTGCCTACAGGATACATTATCTTGCCCCGTTTCTCCTTTGCTTCCGTGTCCATAAACACGTCGACCGTTATAGAACCGAAAGATATGACGTCGTACATTGTCCCCCCACGCATCATCCCGAAGCGAGGAACTCGAGTGCAGGCAGCTTCTTCCCGGACATGTATTCCATCAGGGCGCCGCCTGCCAGCGATACGTGCGAGAACGACCCCTTGTCGGAGTACAGGCCGACCAGGTCAGCTGCGGAGCCGCCGCCTATCAGCGAGTACGCATCGGACGATGCTATAGCCTTTATCACTATCTCAGAGCCCTTGGAGAAACCCGTTATCCGGTAGTCCCCGGGAGCTCCCTTTAGATATATTGTCCTGGCCTTCTTAATAATGCCCGCGAACCTCTCCGCAGTTTTCGTGCCTATGTCCCATATGTCCTTGTCTGTTGGAAGATCTTCCGTGCTTATCTCCTTCCTTCCGTTGTCGTCCTCTGCCAGGTCCTCGGGCACCTCGAACACGTCCGGGTGCTGGTCGAGCAGAGACCTCACCTTGGGAACCAGGTCCAAAAGGCTCTTCTTCTCCATGGAGTCCTTCTTGCCCAGGAAGCTTTCCTTCTTTCCCAGCTTCTTGCCTTCTGCTATGATGCACAGCTCTCCCAGCGTTCCCGAAGCCAGTATCTTGTCTACCTTCCCCTCTTCCAGCGACTTGTCTATGAGGTCGAAGTAGTCGAATATCTTGACTC
>QMZP01000066.1 GCA_003663225.1 Candidatus Aenigmatarchaeota archaeon
CTCATCAAACGCGAAGCCGGGAAGGAGCTGCTGCACCGCTACAGCGGCGCCGCTCCTTGCCCTCGATATCACATACAGGGAGAGGAGGGAGAACATTGCAACGACCGTGTTTATCCCACCCAGCGCCATCAGGAAGCCTTCACGGTCTTTGGTCTTGGTCACGTTCTGGACGAGTACGGCCGCCTGGGAGGATCCGACCCCCGGGAGCGTTCCCACTATCACGCCGCTTATTATGGACTTGAGCGAGGCCAGCACGGCAGACGATCCGTGTATCACCGGCATGGTCGCCGCCTGTCGCGGGACTATGGATGCCCCCCTCAGACTTATCAGCAGCGTGCTCACGCCGAACAGCCCCGTGAACAGGGGGAGGAACGCTTCATGTGAAGATATCATGAACGAATCAAGTATAATAACACCCAATATGCCCGATAGCGTGAAGCAGACAATGGCAAAGGCCTTCCTCACACCGCTCTCAGTCAGCACCATGAAGGCAGCCATCCCCCCAAGCAGCCAGTGCATGTACACCTGCACTGAGTGATAGAAAAGGGGAATCAGAATGAAAAGCACGGGAAGCATGGCAACTGACAACACGGCTGAGCACACTCCCCCGACAACTGTGAGGTATATGGCCTCCTGCCCCCTCCCTTCAAGGAGCATGGAGTGGCCAGGAAGGACTGACAATGATGTGCCTGCTTCTGGTGCGCCGAGAAGTATGCTTGGGACGAAG
Source organism: Candidatus Aenigmatarchaeota archaeon (assembly GCA_003663225.1). Taxonomy (GTDB): domain Archaea; phylum Aenigmatarchaeota; class Aenigmatarchaeia; order QMZP01; family QMZP01; genus QMZP01. The sequence continues at coordinate 728 of QMZP01000066.1, forward strand.
TCCCATATGGTATGCGTGATGGCCGTGGACATCACTATCACTGCAAACAGCATGGGGTCCGCACAGGCTGAAAGACCGATTAGTATGGCGGCAACGGTGTTCACGTGAATCCCGGGGACAAGGCCTGTGAATATCCCCAGCAGCACACCAAGAAGCGCAAATGCCACGACCATGATCATGATATCTCTATCACCCCGCGCCGGTATATCAGCTCCAGGTTCCCGGTCCCGGCCGGGTATTCGTCGACCGCCCCCGGACCGCACATGGACATGCCTTTTGACAAACTGAACGGGCTCATCCCCGTCTTGTTGAGCATGAGCGACGTGCTGTTGAATATGACATACCTGATGCTTCCACTCCCGTCATAGAGCGTTAGGAACACGTGGTTGTTGCTTATACGGGTATCTGTTATCTCACCGCACACCATCACGTTCCTTCCAATATCTTCTGCGGTTATGTCACCTATCATGGTCTGGGTCCCCTGAGCGGACGAGAACAAGAACAATACCGCGAGACCGGATATTGAGCAGAGAATGGCCAGTCTCATCAGGAAACTGTCATCCATCTTTATCCTTCAACGCGGTCGCTTATCAATGAAATCCACTTTCCTCGTGGACATGTCCAGCATGGCCGAAGTGCCGCCAGAGCAAGAAACTATCGTCACTCCCTTGTAAGCCATCGTCCCCTTCTCCTCCGACACAAGCCAGAAGACGTCAGGTATCCTGTCTATCACAGAGCTGTCTTCGGGTCCCCTGACATCCTTCCTCCCGGTTGAAAGGTGCCTCTTCTTGAGCATGTCGACCGCGCTCTTCATTCCGGTTCCCTTCCCTGGTTTGTATATGACTATGGTCACGCTGTCGCCTCCCTTCTCAACTGTAACAGTGGCAGGGATATCTATATCAATCTCTTTGCCTTCTGTTGTAATCACCTTTTTGGTTGAACACAATATGTCGCCATCTTCTGATGGGCCTTCCTCTGAAAAGCATATCCTGATGTCACTCTTGGCAACGTGCCTGCTCAGGGGTATGTCCGGGAATTTCACGTCCCTGACGTACATCTTACCCTCTCTCACATGCCCTGTCGCAGCTATGACATCATCCTCCTCTATGGCATCAGTCCCCTGGTCCATAACAAGTCCCATTTCACCTGTAGTGTCCTCTATAATGAGCGTGGTCGGGGTCTTCTCCCTCACTATGCCTATGGACGTCACTGCTGTGGCACTGTCACGTATCTTGTTTATCGAAATGGCATCGGTCTTCTTCAGCAGCATCCTCCGTATCTTCTCGTAGCGGTCGTTGTAGCATTTGACGAAGTCCTCTGGTGAGAGATTCTCCTTGCGCTCATGCTGAACTACTTCTATCCTTATCGCAGGCTCGGTCTTCTGTTTCTGGGGGCCCGACTTCTTGGGGGCTTCTATGGCTTCCGCCTTGGGTGCGTGCTCCGGTATGGCATCCAGAACAACGTCTTTTCTGCTCCCGTTCTTCAGTATGGATGTGAGTGTCTCCTCGCTTAGCCTCTCCAGCAGAGACGGGGATATGAGCATTCCCTTGTCAAGTATCATCTTAACCATTTCGCTTTTGTTCATATCACTTGGCTCCTTCCATTATGCTATCTCTTATGAGATAGTTCTCCTTAAGGACCCCCCTTATTCTCTCCAGTGCCCTTTTCCCGAGCTGCAGCCTTATCTCCTTGGTCCTGCCATACCTCCCCTTGGACACAACCTTCGCGTTTATTATGCCAAGCATGTCGAGCTCTGCCACGAGGTCAGAAACCCTCCTCTGTGTTAGGACCTTCAGGCCGCTGCTCGCGCATATCCTCTCGTACACCGAGAAGACGTCTCCGGTCTCTATGTTCTTCTTGCCCCCTTCCACCAGCCTTATTATGGATGCCAGGACTGCCTGCGACTGCTTGGGCTGGGTCTTGACTATCTCAACCACCCTGTCAAGGTCAAGCTTGTCTTCTGCTCTGTCAACACAGTCTATGGTCACCCGGTTCTTCCCCAGGCGCTCTGCTATCTCTGATGCCATTCTCAGAAGGTCCAACGCCCTCCTTGCATCGCCATGCTCCTGCGCTGCGAGGGCAGCGCATTTCTCTATGACCCCCGGCTCCACAACGCTTTTGTGGAACGCCAGTTCTGCCCTCTGCTTGAGTATGTCCTGCAGCTGGGCGGCATTGTAGGGGGGGAATATTATCTCCTCCTCGGACAGCGTGGACCTCACGCGGGCATCAAGGTCATCGGTGAATGATGTGTCGTTGGATATCCCTATTATGGATACCCGGGAATTCTTCAGGTTCTGGTTTATCCTTGTGAGGTTATAGAGTATGCCATCACCTATCTTCTTGACAAGGGCGTCTATCTCATCGAGAACCAGTATGACATTGGTCTTCTTCTCGTCAAGGCAGTCAAGGAACATCTGGTACACCTGCACAGTGGGGAGCCCGGTAGCAGGCACCTTCCTCCCCATCTCCCTGGCAAGCTCTGCCAGAAGCCTGTACTCAGTATCCGACACCCTCTTCATCTTGCAGTTTATGTACACTATCTTGATGCTCTCGTTCATCTTGTTCAGCTCTCCTGTCACGTACTTGGTTATCACGGTCTTGCCTGTTCCTGTCTTCCCGTAAAGGAATATGTTGGACGCCTTGGCCCCCCTGAGTGTGGGGGCGAGTATTGAGCCAAGGTTCTTTATCTGGTCATCCCTGTGCGGAGTATCATCTGGTATGTAATCAGAGCTAAGGGCATCCCTGTTCTTGAAGAAATTGGTCTTTTCCTGCATATAGTTGCTGAATATGTTATGAAGCGTTTGCTGGGTCTGTTTTGTCATATAACCTCCGTTTCTTCTGGAGAAGTGTTTATCTTATGTAGGGATACTTTAAATGCTTTAGACGCAATGTGCATCTCAGAATAAAAACGCTATCATGAGAACCCATCCATCGGAAAAACACACACGGGACAGACACCACTGTTTCATGTGGAAACATATAATATCATTTATATCAACAATATAATATTATATAACACTGTTATATTTCCGATGGAGCCATTCCCTTCCTTAAAGCCTTTCCAAAGGAAAAGAAGGTGTATGTCATGATATCATCCCCCTACCAGTAGAGATTTAACTGTTCTTGCACAATCTATTATAGTGATATCATGAAGATTTTGGTCGTTGCTGACATCCATGGGGTCCTGGACAGCCTTAGCAGGCTCATCACCACTGTTGGGAGGGATTTCGATGCTATCATATGCCCCGGGGACTTCACTGATATGTACTCTGTCCCCAAGGAATTCTCGCAGATAGACATAGCAGAGCTCATAGTCCAGAAGCTGCTGTCCTTGGGCAAACCCGTTTTGTGCGTCCCGGGGAACCACGACCCGTATGAAATAATCGACGTATTTGATGATTATGATATCAATCTCCATGCAAACACGAAAAGGGTTGGTGGTGAGACATTCATTGGGTGGGGAGGGGCACCGACACCGTTCAACACAATATTTGAGCCCACCGATGACGAGACAAAGGAGACGCTTGACTCACTTGGCACCAAGGCGGACAAGAGATTCATCCTTGTAACACACGACCCACCAAAGGACACCAATCTTGACAAGGTAGAATCGGGTGACCATGTCGGTTCGCCTGTTATACGGGGTTTCATAGAGAAGAAACAGCCAATACTGGCGATATCTGCCCATATACACGAATCCGGGGGACAGGACAAGATAGGGGACAGCACCCTTTTCTACCCCGGGGCATTGTTCTCAGGAAAGTATGGCGTGGTGGAGATAGAAGGGGATAATGTCAAGTGTGAGATAAAGAGCCTGGGGAAATCAGTCAAATAACTTCAGCTGTTCCTTTATGTCATCTACGGAGTTCAACCTGCAGACAGCCAGCGGTATGTTCTCCACCTCTGCTATCCTCTTTGCCACATCGTCGACAGAGCTAAGGCCGTGCAGCACCACAAGCGAGGGGTGCAGGTTGGTCAGCTTTATGGCGACCATGGGAGTCCTGCCGGTTGAAACCTTGGTAAATATTAGCGCCCGCTGGCTGGTCACCCCGTAGAGTTTGATAAGCTCGCTGAACGACAGCTCTGTGATGGCCTTCAGGGAGTCTATTATGGTGTAGCCGTAGACAGTCTGGTTCGCGCCGCTCTTCGTTGCCAGGGTGGCATTTATCCTCTTGCAGAAATCGCCGAGGTTCTTGCCTTCCGAGAACTCCTTTATGTCTATGACAGCATCCGATATGGACTCGTTAGCATGTGGTTTTGAGAAGCTCCTTATCACCTGCCCGCCATTCTTTGCATCGATTTTTATAAGAGCGTTGACATACTTGTTTATCATCTTTATGCCTGGTGACTTCCTCCTGCCGCTCTCATAATCGGATATCACGGAGGACGTCATTACCAGCTCTGCTGCAAGGGCCTTCTGTGATATCTTGAATATGGTCCTCCATTTCTTTAGTACATTCTCAGGCTTATCGGCCAGTACCACTTCGCCTATTATATCCTTTGCCAGGTTCTTGGCGTTGAGTGAAAATTCCGTTACGTCATTCACATTATACATGTTCGACACCAGACAGATATTAAATGTTTGCCTGGTATTTAAAGTTTTATACGGTCCTGCCAATAATTAACCATGGTCAAGACCTACTCCAAGGGCTCGCGGGCGGAAAGGGAGCTGGCGCACTTCCTGAACCACAGGGGGTTCGCCACACTCAGGGTCCCGTCATCAGGCGGCTTCCTATCACCGTTGGATATAGTGGCCATACGGAACGGCTTAGTTCTCACGTTTGAGATAAAGAGCCACAAGGTGAAGCCCAGGCTAAGAAAGGAACAACTTGAGGCGTTCTCCAAATGGACCAGAAAGGCCGGGGCGATGGGGTTCCTTGCCTGGAGGAGGAC
>QMZP01000067.1 GCA_003663225.1 Candidatus Aenigmatarchaeota archaeon
AGTCATACCCTTATGTAAGGATCATATTAGCATACATGCTGTACCTATGGATAGAAAAGACATACACAATGCATTGATGAAGTAGCTGTAATAATCGGTAACAGTCGTATTGCGAGTATGTGTGTGAAGATATAAGCACCAACGTCAATAAACGAAAGATTATTGGAGACTTTTGTCGTTTCCAACTACTGACCTGAAGCGATATGTTATTTAATTAGCCTGCCACAATAATAAAACATGGCAATAGTGCTCATCCCAAGATGGTTCTTCGGCATAGATTCCCTGTTCTACATAGCGGCCCTTCTGATAGGGCTGGCAACGGCATTCTATGCTTACAAGGTGCACTCGATAACAGGGAAAAGGCAGCACTTCTACCTGTTCATGGGGTTCACCGTGCTCAGCGTAGCCTTTCTGTCCCTGGCGCTGACCAGCAGCTACATATCGATAAATGCCATGAGCCCCGAATTCATCATATACAACACAACGTTTGACATAATGGACTTCGGCTTCCTGATGTACTATATCATATCCATGGTAGCATACATGTTCTTCATAATGATGTACCTGCCGGAAGAGAAAAAAAAGAAGCCCATATTCTCGATACTACCGTGGTGGTTCGCCATATTCCCGTTCTTCCACATGCTCTCAGTGCTTATGCTGGCATTCCCCGTGTTCAGGAGCTTCATCAACTGGCATGACACCAAGACAAGGAGCGGGCTGGCGGTGTTCATGGCATTTGCAGGCATAGGGATGTTCCATGTGCTGTCGTTCTTCACCTTCTTCAAGGCAACGTTCTACGTGATAGCCAACGTGTTCCTCATACTGGGATTCTTATCCCTTCTGGCAGTCCTTTTCAGGGTGAGCAGGAGATGAAGCACAAGAGACGGTCAAAGATGCACATACTGCTTGACATGCTGATGACCATCGAGCGGAAAGGGGGAACAGCCAAGCCGACGCACATACTCTATGGTGCCAACCTTTCCCATAAAAGGCTCAAGGACTACCTGGACTTCCTGATGGAGAAGGAGTTCATAGAGGAAGTCGATGTGAAGGGAAGGCAGTATTACAGGATAACGGCAAAGGGCTCATCTTTCATAAGGGAGTTCGAGAAGATAGAGGAGCTCTCATCCGCATTCGGCATCCCGTTCTAGGCATTGGAAGGGGTAATTCTATGTGGGAGATAAAGAAGAAGGTAATTCAGAAGATAACCAACGAAGAGAGCCGCATAAGCAGGAGCCCGGGCAGGATATTCATAGCACTGTTTGTGTTCTTCGTGATATCGCAGGTAGTGTACAACTCAGGCGTGCTGTTCAGCATGAACTATTACACAGAGGACAAGTACATCACCATATGGAGCGATATCATACTCTCCCTGAGCGGCAGCAGCCCTGAGATGGGATTCTTCTATATAAGCATAATATTCGGCATGGTCGCATCGATCCTGTTCGTGTCCGTATACATGTTCCTGGGCAGGGGCCTGAAGAAGGGGCCCATGGAAAGGGGGCTGGAATACGGCATGCTCGTGTTCATGGTAGGCATATTGCCCAGCTCCTTCTTCCTGTACCTGCTCTTCAACATAACCGAGATAATAGCGCTGTGGACGTTCCAGAACCTGATAGTCTACATGGCAGGCGGGCTCGCTGTAGGCGGCATACTATCAGAACCTATAGAGAAGCCGGCAGTCAATGAAGAGAAGACAGACAGGAATAGGGACAAGAGTCAATGAGCATCCCTGGCGCATTCTGAGACGTAATCGCAATAGGAGCACTGCCATTTCTCATTGCCCTGCTTGGCTTCAGGAGACGGCAGCTCATCCCTTATTATGCAGTCATGCAGCTTCTTGAACCGCTTCAGTGCAAGCATTGCCTTCTCAGGAACGTACTTCACCGTGAACGTTTTGGTCTTGAGCGTGCTCTTCTCTATATACGCTATCATCGCTCTCGGCACACCTGTTGCATGCATGTATAGGTTCATCTGCATGGAATGTATCCTGTCAGGACGCCTGACCCCATCAAGCCACTTGGTGGCCCTTACTCCCATGACATATTCCCTGCCTTCATAACTGATTATCATGGCCTGGACATCCCCCTCCACTGTTATGCCCTCGAACTTTTCCATGATAGCGACACGCGGCTTCACCATCCTGATGTCAGTCTTCTCGCTGTTTATGACATCTGCAAGGAAGCCGTGCATCATCCTGCCCAGCTGTATGGATGTAAGCTTTCCCATGTCAGGCTCAGCCCCCTTTGTGTAGGAATACCAAAGCTTCCTCATGCACCCCCCTATATCAGAGGGATAGTACGTGCCATCCTTCCGGGACTCAGTGCCTTTCCTCAGATAATCGCTTATCATGCTATTGAGGTCCATGGTTAGGTCTTGGATGCAAGGCATAAAAAAGCAGGCTACAATATTAGCATATGAGGAAGATACTGTTCGTCTGCGGGCTCGCGAGGCAGCGCAGCCCGGCAGCAGCGAAGGTCCTCTCCGGTTTGCTCGAGGCAAGGGGGCTGAGGAGGGGAAAGGACTTCGATATCAGGCACGCGGGCACCAGCGAGAACGCGGATATTCCGCTCACGGAAGGATTGGTGGCATGGGCTGACGAGATATACGCAGCAGATGACGAAACAAAGGCAGTCCTGGAAACCATGTTCAACTGCACAAGGGTGGAATCGCTGGGCCTTGATGGTGATTATTCCGGGGGGCGTGAAGCAATGTTAAAGGTCCTCAAAAACAGGCTATCCCGACATGTATAGTTATTTCTTGGGTCTGAGCCTCTTGCCGCACTCGTCGCAGAATACGGCGCTGTATTTATTCTCCTCGCCGCAGAACGGGCATATTATGACCTTAACAACCCCTTTGTCATCCTTTCCGTCATTGGCTTCGCTCTTCTTCTTTTTCCTTTCCAGCCTTCTCTTCTTGCGCTCTTCTTTCTCCTTCTCCCTGCGCTTCCGCTCTTCTTCCAGCATCTTCTTGAAAGCGGGATTCCTCAAGGTCTTGTGGCCATGTATGCTGCCTATGGCCGCGACGACAAGGCCAGCTATCATGACGAAAATGCTATCATTCATGCTCGTAGGCATTGAGAAGAACGCATAGAGGCCGTATAGTATAACGGCAATGCCTGCTATGAACAGACCTGTCGCCTTTACATATTGGAAGCTGAACTGCATGAATATAATTTGTCCGGTTTCCTATAAATCCTTGTTACGGATTTAAGTAGCAGAGGGCAATACTCTATCATGGCCATAAACCCCCTTCTCATGACCTCCGGAATAGGCATGATTCTTATAGGCATCGTTTCAATCGCATACTGGAAGCGCAGGACAGGCGTCAAGTGGAAGGTCTTCCTTTTCGGCATGCTCATATGGGCAGTAGCCATAACAGCCAAGTCTGTAATGGACATCACTGTCACTGTGCCCCTACAAGAGGCCATGCTGGCTTATGGCGGGATAACGGGTATTCTAGCAGGTATGGGGCTATATGTAGGCATCAGGACTGGCCTGCTTGAATCAGGCCTGAGCTATATCGGGGTGAAGAAGAGCTCCCTTAAGATGGGATTCGATGATGCCATGGCATTTGGCATAGGTTTCGGTGCCATAGAATGCATCATAATAGGCGCAGGCAGCTTTGCCAACATCCTGATCTTCATACTCATGCCTGAGACCCTGGCCACATTCCCTCTTGACGTGAGGCAGGTCATAATAGAGCAGCTCAGCATGAGCACGCTATTCGTGGTTCCTGCCATAGCGGAGCGGGTATTCACCGTGCTCATACACGCGTTCACCTCAGTGCTCGCGATATACGCCCTGAACTCAGGCAAGCCCGGATACCTATGGTACTCTGTTGGGTTCAAGGCTTTGGTAGACGGCATGATACCCGCCATGGTATTCTTCATGAAACCCGGAACCAGCATACTGGGGGCATTCGTAATAGAGGTTCCAATAATGGTGTTGGCAATAGTCTCGTTCTACGGTATAAAGTATGCCAGGCGCATGAAATGGAAGTAGCCATTTAAATCGGACACGCCATAATTCATCATGAGCTTCTACACAAAGCATATATCAGAGCTCCTCAAGAGGGCAGGGGCAGACACAACGCCGGAGAACAAGGAGCTTCTAGACAGGGCTGTACGCAAGACGCTGGACATGGAAAGAGCGGATGCACCAGAGGTCTGGGAGAAAGTAAAGGAGATAATGTTCTCAGGCAGGGACGAGAAGAGGAAGAGGAAATTCGAGGACTCTGTGGTAAAGCTCATGGTAAAGTACCTTATAACAGGCTAGCCGAACCATGAGAACGCATCACTGACCGCGCCACCATCAGGCTTCTTTGTTTCCATTTCTTGCGTCACGGGCTCACCGGAAGCCCATTTTATCGATTCCGCGAGCCTTTCTATGACGCTTACCTCTGATATGGGACTGTTGACTGTATCGGTCGAGAATATCCTCCACGCATGCTTCCTTAGGCTTTCGATACCGCTTCCGTTGACCGCATGGACTGCCGCAAGCACTATCCTGCCGCACCCGCACGACTTAGCCGACCTTACGGCATTGAGCATGGTCTTGCCCGAGCTTATTATGTCATCCACTATCACAACATCACTACCGGAGAGTTCTACATCAACGCCTGATGAAGATAACCTGCCAGTATCGATGTCCCTGTGCTTGGAAACGCAGCATGAACGGCAATCCAGCATGGATGCCACCTTCTGGACCGCCATGTTGACCGACATATCCGGCCCCATGACAACCGGGTTGCGCAGCCCCAGTCCCCTAAGATGCTCGCCTATTATGGAATATCCGTCTATGTTATGGGCCGGCATCGGGGCTGTCAGCATGCCCTTGAATCGCTCCATGTGAGAAGATACTGTAAAGAAGCGTGATACACCAGCATCAGCCAGCATGTCCAGGACGTGCTTAGCTGAGAAGGGCTCGCCCGGCCTGAACGTACGGTCCTGCCTGGAGTATATGAAATAAGGCATCACGAGGGATATGTTGCCTACTTTCATGTACTTCAGGTTTTTCACTGTCAGGAGGATCTCGGCCAGATACGTATTCGGGTCAAGCGGCAGTGACATCCTCTCTGCTATAAGGACATTATCGGATAGCTTCCCTGTTATCCTCGGGCACACCTCACCGTCCGGGAATCTTCGCCTCTCTATTGGAACATGCCTGGCTTCAAGCCTTTCGGCAAGTGCCTTTGAAAAGGGGTCCGAGCCTATGACATCCATAGAGCATTATTGTATGGTGTGATTTAAAATGTGAACTGTTCAGAACACGAACATGAGCGAGCCGATAAGCGACGCAATGATTATTGTAATGATGCCTATACTGAAACCGTCTGCAGCCGCTGCCACGACAGAGTCTATGCATTCGCCGCTGAAGCATATGGCATTAGGCTGGCATGTGTTTCCACATGAACCACAATGCGTGGAACTTGTATACGTGTTCACACAAGAGCCGGAGCAGCAGTGGCCGAACAGGCATGGCTG
>QMZP01000068.1 GCA_003663225.1 Candidatus Aenigmatarchaeota archaeon
ATGACAGAAAACCTGAAGAGGCTGGGCAACCTGTTCCTGAAGGAGAAAATACCGCTCCATTATTCTGTGATACCCGGCAGGCTGGAGAAGGAGACAGCAGAATGGCTGAGGCATGCCAGGGAATCCAACCCCGGACTGGTGGAGATAGGCCAGCACGGTTACATGCATGAAGACTTCGGTCCTCCCTACTACAAGCAGGAATTCGGGCCAATAAGGGATTATGACAAACAGAGATCGGATGTAATATCCGGTAGGACCATAATGAAGGACGCATTCGGTGACGGCTTCTCGCTCATATTCTCTCCTCCATATCATGTATTTGACAGGAACACCGTCAAGGCACTCGAATCCACGGGTTTTGTTGCACTGTCATCCTCAACCAATATTTTCCATCCCAGCACCAGGACGATTTCATATGTTCCCATCAGCATTGACTTCAGCCAGATTGACTATGTCAACGGAGAATGGTGCACCCGCAACCCAGACGAGCTAATGAGAGAATTCATGGTATGTGCGTCGATGTTTCCCTTCATAGGGATATCCCTGCATCATGAAGCAATGGAAGATTCTGATTTCGACAAGCTCTTGGCACTCATTGGCATGATAAGAGGGGCAGGCAATGTAAAGTTTGTCGATATATCTACAATATGTGGTGAGAATGAGAAATCTTAAGGTATGCATCATATCCAGTAGTTATCCGCCTTTGGAAGAGGGGATGGGATTTGCCTTGCAGAGGATAGCGAGGAACTTGGTAAAATCAGGCATGAACGTCCACGTAGTCACCCGTGGTCATGAAAGCGGCATCACGGATTCCCTTGATATAAGGACAGATGAAGAAGAAGGGGTAAAGGTTCACAGGATAATGGATAGCGGCTTCGGAAAACAGCACATATCCCCATATGAATCATACAGGGTCACACTGCTCATAAGGAAGCTTCACGAAGAACATTCCTTTGACGTTTTCCATGGGTTCGGCATACTGCCGTGCGGCTTCATCAGCAGCGTCCTATCGAGGCAGACTGGCATCCCAAACATAGTCTCGGTGAGAGGATATCATGGTGAGATAAGCCCGTTCGATAACAGGTTGTTATATTCTGTGAAATGGGCGATAGATAATGCCTGGCGCGTATCATTCGTGAGCAGGAGCTCGATGGAGAAAATGAAGCTGTTTTCTGATTGCAAAGATAAATCCAAGGTAATATATAATTCACTCGATAGCAGCATATTCCTCTATGATGACAGAATAAAGCTCGATGGGGGCTTCAAGATAGGAGTCGTGGGTTTTATGAGGGAAAAGAAAGGTCTTGAATACCTTCTAAATGCGTTTTCTGAATTCAAAAAGGCTAATAAGGATGCAAAGCTCTTCATAATAGGATCTTTAGAGGATGGCTACACGCCTGACGGTGATATGAGTGAAGTTACCGTGACAGGTTTTATTGACAGGAAGTATGTCCTCAATTACATCAACCAGATGGACGTCATAGTGATACCATCGGTATCAGATGGTTGCCCCAATGCACTGCTTGAGTCCATGTATTGCGGCAAGCCTATCATAGGAACAAAGGTAGGCGCGATAGGCGAGATATTATCCCATGAGAAGAACGGGCTTTTGGTGGAACCATCCTCATCCAAAGACATACTGGACAACATGTTGAGGCTATTTCATGACAGGAAGCTTGCGGAAAACATAGGAAAGAACGCGCACGACGACGTAAAGAGGGAGTATACCCCGAAAAGGGAGACGGATATGTGGCTATCGCTTTATATGTCGGCAGTGGGTGATGGTGGATGATATACCGGCTTGAAGTAAACGACAAGTGCAACAACAATTGCAGCTTCTGTGAAATGCTCGGCAGGAATTCCGCATCCGAGAAGACCATGGAAGATATAAAGAAAGAGATTGACATGGCAGGCAGCCGTGCAGATGGCGTTATAATATGCGGAGGCGAGCCCACAATAAGGAAAGATATAGCGGATGTCATACGCATGGCATCGTCAAATTTCCCTAATGTGAGGATGGAAACGAACGGAAGAATGTTCAGCTATGAATCTTTCTGCAGGACGCTTCTTGGTACAGGGATAAGCCTGGATGTCATGATATTCGGCCACGACGAAAGCACGTATGATTCCATAACAGAGACCCCAGGCAGCTTCCGACAGACAATCGCAGGGCTGCGTAACCTATTGAATTATGGATTCGACGTGTCCGCCAGGGTAATCGTGGAAAGAAGGAACCAGGATAACCTGAAAGAGACATTAGAGATGCTTATGGGCATCGGTATAAGGCATGTCGACTTCCTTCTGCCTTTTGAGATAGATTTGGGTAGAAGGAAGTTCCCTGATATGACAGATGTGATAGACAGTCTTGTAGAATGCCGAAAGATATCTAAGGAGTCAGGGACGGACATTAGCATCAACGGACAAGGGATGTTCTTGGAACATATATTGAACTACTATCATGTCCTGAAGTATGGAAGACCCATTAAATTCAGGTTCGATATACATCCCATATGGGGCTGCAACTCGAAATGCATTATGTGCGATAACTGGAAGAATGAAATCAAGACAAGCTATGACATGAAGAAGATGACAAAACTCCTGAGGCAGATTAAAGAGTTCGGGGCGAATGATGTCAGGTTCCATGGACAGGAACCCACGCTCATGAAAGGACTATGCTCCATGATAGCAGAAGCGAACAGTCTTGGGCTAAGGACAGGGCTGAAGACTAATTGCAACCTGATTGATGAAGAATATGCGAAGTCCCTGGCTGAGGCGGGCCTGGACGCACTGTATGTATCTATAGACTCGAACGACCCAGATGCCCATGATATCATAAGGGGCAGAAAGGGCTCATTGAAAAGGAACCTAGATGCCATAAGGTACCTGAAAAGGTACACGGGTTCTGTGAAGATATTCTCCAATAGCGTCGTGACCAACATTAACTACAAGGGTCTTGATGGGATGATGGACCTTGCCAAAGACGCCGGTATTGATAGAGTGAGCTTCGTCCAGCTGAATGACAAAAACAAGAGCGAAGTATCTGATATAATGCTGACTAAAGACCAGATGAGGGAGTTCTTCTTCGAGATCGTGCCCAGGATATTGAGGAAATCGATGGAATACAGGATACCTGTGGGGTTCAGTCCCATGTTCTCAGACCTCGTAAACAGGCCCGCTCCCGAGATGTTGAAGAGGCTTGAAGAAGGTGGCAAGGATTTCGAAGAAGAGGTAAAACTCTTCTCTGAGGGAAGGTACGGGAAGGTATTCTATGAAAGATATGGCTGCTTCGGTTTCATAGACCATTGTACAATAGACCCTGACGGGAATATGTTCTCCTGCTGTGTAATGCCCAGGGATGCACGCAACTCCGGGGGCAACATACATTCTGAAACCCCGGCTAGCATATGGGAGTCTGACGGGCGTTCAAAATTGGAGTTCTCTGGACAGTGCCGCTTCCATGAAAATTGTGGCTCCAATTTCGGGTCAAGGAAGGCATTGGGTGATTTCATCAACAACCGGCCAGTGGTTTCTGGAATCAAGACGGCCGAAGATCATCTGAAATATATGGAAATGCTTTACATGCTTCCCAGAAGTGTGATAGAGAGAGTTCGGATGGAGAAGCTTAGGCACATACTTATACATGCATATCTCAATGTCCCATTCTACAGGAGGAAGTTTGATGAGGCCGGAATAAACCCACTTGACGTTAAGAATATTGAGGACCTGTCCATCATCCCGATAACGACACGTGATGAATTGAGGCACAACTTCCGTGAGATGATGGCCACGACGCGTGACGGTAAGGATTATCTCATAGAGGAAACCTCCGGATCATCCGATGAAATGATAGAGTTCGCCAAGGAATGGCACTATGGCGAGTTCACGAAAAAGGCATACTCTTTCAAGACCAATTCGGATTGGAGCTGGGGAGATCCTTATGCTGTATTCACCACTATGCATTGTTCCGGTTCATGCTCTAAGGTGAAAAAACGGCCAAGCTTCGTGAATGAGATAATCCTGCCCACCAAGACCAATATAATGAATGACAAGAGGGGGATGGAAAAAAGGGTGAAGATGCTATCTAAGGGCAGGCTTCTGATACATGCTGATCCAAACTATCTGAAGTGCCTCGGACTTTTCTTAGAAAAGCAATGTAAGGAAATACCCAGGCCCCTGGCTATAAGTTCCACATACGAACTTCTCACTGATAGTAACAAGAAATATCTGGAACGTGTGTTTGGTTGCAGGGTGTTTGATAACTATGGGTGCTCTGAGATAGGCCCCATAGCCAATTCGTGTGAGAGGGGAAACAAGCACATATTTGAGGACTCTGTTATAGTGGAAAGCATAGAAGATAAGGACATGAAATTGGGTGGGAAAGGAAGAATAATAGTCACGAACCTTGAGAACGAAGTGATGCCACTTATAAGGTATGATGTGGGTGACATAATTTCTGTGTCAGACAAAGCATGCCCATGCGGAAGGAACACGATGACACTTGAAGTTTTTGGCAGAGAAGATGAGTTCATACGGGTCGGGGGGAAAGATATCGGGGTAGTGGATATAGATAAGGTTTTGGGTGGCATCCTTGGGATAGATTTCTATCAGATAGTTCAGAAAGGTGAAAATCTTTTCAACGTCAACGTTGTTAATAATGGCGAATGGGAATCCGGCACACCTGAATTAATAAGGAAAACCCTCATGCCACTCCTGGGCAAGAGAGCTATGATTAATATCAGGCCGGTCAGCGAGATAAAACCCGAGAAATCGGGTAAGTTCAAACTAGTGAAGAAAGAATGATCAAACAGGCTTCCTTATCTCAACGCGCTGACCATTCCTTTCAAATATTCCTATAATGACAGTATCATGCTCATACAGATAATAGTGCATCGAATTCTTGACGTAATCGCCTATTTTTCCATCTTCACATTCTATGTATCCTATTCTTCTGGCAAAGGCATTTATGTCATCTATGGACTGTGGGATGTCTATCCTTGGAGTGTGATATATTATTTCGAATCCCTGTAGAGGGTCATCTCTCAGGCCATGTACCACGACAATGTCCTTCGGGCTTGTCACATACCCGTAATCCGGTGACAAAAACAGCTCGCGGTTGTCCGAATCCACTAATATCCTTGCGTTGGGGTGGTTTTCCTCTATATACTTTATAGCATCGGCATTCGCAAGCACGAAATCTGAGTATCCCATATTGGTCTCCTTGAATACACCCGTGCTGCCAGTCCCGTTCCAGGATGCTATGAAAAGTAGTATGATTACCAGTACCAGACCATATACATATCTCTTCTTGATGCCCTTTAATGTAGATGCTACTATGATGAAGAAAAAGGGCAATGATTGCATGAGATACCTAGGAGTAAAAGGCATGTTAGACCCACTGAAAGAGAAGAAGAACACGTAAAATAATACTATGAC
>QMZP01000069.1 GCA_003663225.1 Candidatus Aenigmatarchaeota archaeon
CATGAAGGACTGTGACATAATGCTGCTCGACGAACCGTCGGCTTTCCTTGATGTGGAGCAGAGATTGAGGGCCGCAAAGCTGATAAGGGAGCGCGCGGAAAGCAGGGAGATACCGTGCTTTGTCGTGGATCACGACCTGCAGTTCATTGACGCCATATCGGACAGGGTGATAGTGTTCGAGGGAGAACAGGGCGTGCGCGGGAAGGCCAACAAGCCTACCGGCCTGAGGGATGGCATGAACTCATTCCTGAAGGCGCTGGACATAACGTTCCGCAGGGACCCGCAGACAGGCAGGCCCCGTGCCAACAAGCACGGCTCACAGAAGGACAGCGAGCAGAAGGCAAAAGGGCAGTATTATTACATTTGATGATATGTTCTATTGGTCACACCATCAGAAAAAAGCCCAAGTAAATTCAGCTGGTACGCGGACTTCCTGGCTTCCGGGAAGTCCTTCACTTCCGTTATCGTGCCTATCCTTAACTCTACCTTCTCAAAAGCCTCCCATGTTATCATGGCCATGGTGTCCTATTGTGAAGCGTGTTATAAGTATTTTATTTCTTTCTGACAAGTATCGTTATGGGAGAGCTCGTTCTGATAGATGAGATGACACCGGAGCAGATAGCCTCAGTGTGCGACCACACCTACCTCGACAGGCCGGAATCACACAGGGGCAGGGGAAGCGCCATGAATTCCAGGCGCGCGGCCTTCTATGCTTTCATGGACGGGATAGACGAGCTGCCGAGGCCTTATGCGGTATGTGTGAGGCCTGAAGATGCGAGGCATGCACGGGAATACTTGCGCGAAGAGGGCGATGACGACATAGTCATAGCGGCTGTTGCCGGGTTCCCGGACGGTCCATGGTACTCCTGGAGGGACAAGATAGCAGATGCCAGGATAGCCGTGAGAGGAGGCGCAAGGGAGATAGACATGGTGCTGGATTACGACAGGCTAAGGGCGGGTGACTTCAGGGATGTTGAGGAGGATGTAAAGAATGTCACGAGCAATCTGCACGACGACTTGCTCAGGGTCAAGCTCATATTCGAGAATTCTGCATTCGATTCTGACCCTGACATCATAAGGAGAGCCTGCGACATAGCGAGGCACGCTGATGTCGACTTCGTCAAGACTTCGACCGGGTTCGGGAAGTACGGCGCAAGGCCAGAAGATGTTGCACTGATGAGGAAGCACTTCCACAAGGGGGTCAAGATGGCAGGCGGAATCAAACCTGAAAACGTGGCAGAGATGCTGCGCGCTGCGTCCGGAAGGGATGACGGGTACATAGAGCTGGATCCAATGAAGGTAAGGATAGGGGAAAGCTCGCTGCTGGCAAATTATCCAGCGGCATAGAACAAGAATCAGATTATTAGGTGCCCTCTTCCCAGCTGGAAAGGTATCTCTTCTGCTCTTCTGTCAGCTCGTCCTTCTTTATGCCCATGGCGTCGAGCTGCAGCCCCGCTATGGTATCATCTATCTCATCGGGGAGCTTTATCACGCCCGGCTTCACGCTGTCTTTGTTCTTGACCAGGTATTCGACAGCCAAAGCCTGCCCGCAGAATGATGTAGCCATTACCTCTGACGGGTGGCCCTCGGCGGCCGCAAGATTTACAAGTCGGCCTTCGCCGCAAAGGTATATCCTCTTCCCGTCGATGACGTACTCGTCAAGGGACTGCCGGACCCTGCGCGATGAGGACGACGCCTTCTTCATGCCTGCGACGTCTATCTCGCAGTCGAAATGACCCGAGTTTGCTATGACAGCAGTGTCCTTCATCTTCCTTATGTGCTCTGTCCTTATGACGTGCTTGTCGCCCGTCACTGTGATGAATATGTCGCCTATGGCCGCGGCCTCCTCCATGGGCATGACCCTGTAGCCGTCGAGCGCCGCCTGCAACGCCCTGAAGTTATCAACCTCTGACACGATGACGTTGGCACCCAGGCCCGTCGCGCGCGTCGCGACACCCTTGCCGCAGCTGCCGTATCCGCAGACTACGGTATTCTTACCTGCGAATAGTATGTTAGTGGCACGGAGTATCCCGTCCAGCGACGACTGGCCCGTTCCGTAGTAGTTGTCAAGCAGATGCTTGGTTTTGTTGTCGTTTACCGCAATGACAGGATACTTCAGCGCCCCGTCCTTCTCCATTGCGTTGAGTCTTATTATCCCTGTAGTGGTCTCCTCGCACCCGCCTATTATCTCGGGTATCATGTCAGCATGCTTCTTATGTATCTCGCTCACAAGGTCGCAGCCGTCATCTATCGTTATGTGCGGCTTGAACTCTATGACATTGTTGAGGTACCTGTAATAATCCTCGTTGGTCTCACCCTTGTAAGCCCAGACCTTCACGCCTTCCTTTGCCAAAGCGGCTGCCACGTCATCCTGAGTGGAGAGCGGGTTGCATCCTGTTATGGCGACGTCTGCCCCCCCGGCTATGAGCGTGCGGACCAGTATGCCCGTCTCTTTGGTGACATGCAACGCCATGCCTACCCTTATCCCGTCGAGGGGCTTCTCCTTCTCGAAGCGCTCCCTGACCTTCAGCAGGGCTCCCATCCTTGCCTCTGCCATCTCCAGGTTCATCATGCCCTGCTCGGCAAGAGAAATGTCCTTTACCTCGTAATTGTCGCCTTTATCCATACACAGTATATGGGCCGGACACATTTAAAGTTTTTGATTCACTGGTTCAGACAACCCTGGCAGCATAGTCCCTCTCCACCATGCCTGTGAACATGGTGAGCGCAGCGTCGTTGCCTGCGGCTATGATGGCAGTAGTGTCCCTGAACTCGCTTGGGTAGTCGTAATTGTTGAGGAACACGGACTTTATGCCCGTGTTGACTATGAGCCCGTCGCTATACAGGCTGTTGGCCAGGTTAGGCGTCATGCCCTTGCCTGCCCTGTGCTGAGTGTATTCCGGGTCGCAGAACAGCTTGTATGCCCTTAGTCTTCCCCCTGAGAACATGGCCATAGCGACGTTCGGCAGTATCTCCTGCACCTTCTCACCGTTGTGCGCGACCACCTCTATGCCTGAGCAGTCATCCTCGCCGTACCTTACGAGGTTCGTGAACCTCATAGGGCCAATGGGGCCTATCTCGGCAGTCGCTGCCGGGTCGAGCGGGAAGAACCTGAGATGGGTGCCCTCCCTGTTCTGCTCATACTTTCCCGGCTTGGTATAGCACAACATCGTCAGGCCTTCGGTATCATCGAACTCTACCGGCGCGCTTATGTCCCCTGCAGAGGTCGCTGAGCGTATGTCTCCCATAAACACGCCTTCAGAAGAGCCAACGTATATGTCGCCCGTGAACAGGTTCACTACGACAGCGTACTTTATCATGTTGTCCCTGAGTAGTGTCACGGAGGAGTTGCAGGCATGCCTCCTGAGGCTCTCCACGCCTACCTCTTCCATCTCCCTGTCGAAGAGGTCGCCCATCACCTCACTGCTGTCGGACGCCCTGGACATCCTCTCTATGACATCATCGAAATAAGAGGAGCCGTCTACCGGGTCGCTTATTATCACAGGAGTGTCATGCTCTATTCTTGGCTCTCTCGGTACCCTGCCGCACTCCTCTGTTATTATTATGCCCTGCTGGCCGAATATCTTCTGGAAAAGGTCAAGGTGCCCCTGGTAGCCGTCGCCTATGGATATTGCGTCTTCAGCTACTATATCGAAGAATTTGGTGTCCTTCCTGTCCTTTCTCGCGTACTTCTTCTGTGCCTTGGCATCCAGCTCGCTCAGGTCTCGCCTGGCTTCCTCTACCGGGAGATCCCGGAGCCGCTGGTACATCTTTGACAGGACGCTCACTGAGCCGTTGAGCATCTCCACATCCTCTTCGGTGAGGTACATGCTACCAGTTTAAGATTGGAGGAAAGAAATTTAAACATAAGAACGACTGGTCTAACCATTGCAGGCCTTGAATATGTTGTCGAACAGGTCGCGCAGCTTGTCCTTGGAGATGGAGGAGAACGCTATCCTCAGGAGGTCGCCGGTCGCTATCAGTCCTGTGCTGTAATCCTCCAGCAGCTTCTTCCTCACGGATTCTGCGTCAGCTGTCTTCAGCCTGATGCACATGAAATATCCGGAATTGAACGGAAGAGGTTCGAAGCGTTCGCTGTACCTTCTGTCAGACAATACCTTCCTGACTTCTGAATACCTGGACCTGAGTATGCCGTAGTTCATCTTCTCCTGATCCGGCAACGCCGGGTCATCCAGGGCCTTCAGTGCAAGCGACTGCGAATGCGTGCAGACGTTGGATACGCTACCCCTCACCATGCCCGATACCTTGTCCTCGAGAACAGTGGCAGCTGGGCCCGTCAACCCCTTGTACCCGAATGTCATGAAGCCTACTCGGAGCCCCCATGCGTACATCTCCTTGGTCAGGCCGTCCAGCTTGACGGCAAGCACGTTCTCATGCAGGCCCGCCAGCTTCGAGAATACCGATTCCTTGAACACGTCATCCTCAAAGAACAGGCCGAAATATGCATCATCGCACAGCACCGCTATCTTGTTGCCTTTCTCAGCGCTCTCCTCTATCGCGGATAATATGCCATCAACGTCATCGACTGTTGCGCTGTACCCGGTTGGGTTGTTGGGGAAGTTGAGCAGTATCACCTGCTTCCCCGGGTTCTGTCCCAGCTTCTCCCTGAGGCCATCCACGTTGAATTTCCCCCCGCTGAATGCCTCGAACGTGTCGAATTCGGCATGCTGAAACACGAGATTGTAGTTACCCCAGAACATGTCAGGCAGTATCATCTTGCCCCCGTCATCAACCAGCATGCGTCCCGCTATGCTTAGGCCGTGCGTTATGGCATTGGTCACTACAGGGAGCGTCGTCTTGGAACCAAGAGACGGGTTCTTTTCCTTTATTCTATCCAGCCACTTCTTACGGAGGGCTTTCTGGCCGTAGCTTGGTGAATAGAGTACCGTATCCTTTGCATCGAACCCGCTGTTCTTCACAAGACAATCCAGCGATAACGGGTCGCCCGAATCATCCAATGCTATGCCTATGGTGGCATTATACCTGCTGCCCTTGGCCTCGGCTGTCTGGGCAAGAATGCCGGACTTTGGAAAGAAAGCCTTCCTTCCTGCTTCTGACAGCAGACTATATATGGAAGGGCAATCCTTCTCCAGGACCGAGTTTGCTTCCTTCGCCTGCATGCTAATCTGCATATATCACACCTCATTCGAAACCCGATGGTGACACCACGTCGCCCATCTTGTCCCTGGCCTCTGCGATTGCTCTCTTCTGTTTCTCAAGCTCATACATAAACTTCTCAGGTATATCCTTCTCCATGGAATATATCTTCTCTATACGCTTGAACTTCTCAAGGAGCTTGCCGAGCCTTATCGAGAACTGCTTCTCATAATCTTCCTTCGAATATTCGTCCCCGAGGTACTCGCTGAAAAGCAGCTTCAGGTCCTCATATTTTGGTATATGGC
>QMZP01000070.1 GCA_003663225.1 Candidatus Aenigmatarchaeota archaeon
CCCGTATATCCTGCTGTTGTTGGTGCTGAAGAGAAGTATGCCGTACCGTCCGGTTACGTTGTTGTTATACAACACAGATTCAGACACGTTCTCGATGAATATCGCAGCAGAACTCGACGCCGCCTCGTCCTTCCTTATGGTGCAGTTCCTGACCGTGGTCCTTAATGATTTTGACCAGACACCGTAATTGTTGCTGCCTGGCTCGTCTATGGTTACGTTCTCTATATTCGCTCCAGGCGACCTCTTGACCACTATGCTGTGGTTTGTACCTGAGATTGAAAGCGAGCTTATGTTGGCGTTCCCAGAGTCAACCAGCCAGACGGCATGACCAAAGTCCTGTATGCCGCCGTTGGTCAGTGTGGTGTTTTCCCTGGGCATTGATGCAGAATACAGGAATATGCTGTCAGGGTCTGAACCGCCATACACAACATGCCCGGAAAGGTCAACCTTTGCGTTGTGTCCTGCTATAGATATGCCGTTCTTGTTGAACGTGGCGGTCCCGTAAAAACCGAGGGTAGTATCGTCGCCCTGCACCATTATGCCGTATGTGGAGTTGAATGTGCCCTTCACCATCGTGTTGTTCGCGTCTGATAGGAAGACATCATACGAACCCATATTGTTGCGCGACTCTACAAAGGATATGTTATTGCCGTCAGAACCGCCTATCGCATATATGCCGTACCAGTTGTTCTCCATAACGTTGCCCTCTATTGCGTTGTTAGAGCTATGGTTCATGTACAGGCCGCTTGACCCGAGGTCGCCGTTGTTGGAGCTCAGGTTGCTGCTGGTTATGGTGTTTCCATCACTCGACTCCATCCTTATGCCGTGCATGTAGTTGTCCGTTGCCGTGCTCCTCTCTATGTTGTTCCCGGACCCTCTATTTAGCATCAGGCCATAGGATCCGCCCCTCATAACCACGTTGCTCACGTTGGTGTTCTGGGCAGAATCAATCCACGCGCCGAAGTCGAAGTTTTCTATTATTCCGTTCTTGACCGTGACGCCATTTGCCCCATCCACCTTGACACCGTTCGAGTATGTAACGTCAGAGCCATCAAGGACGTAACCCAGCATGTCAAGGGTCGAGCCCGCCCCCGTGATGTTAATCCCATGATAAGAGAAGCTCGAGTTGCCCAGCAGGTAGAGCGTGCCGGTGCCTGCCATCAGTGCGCCCGTATGGGAGTGGAATGTGCCGTTTATCCTGTTACTGTCGCCCTCGATGTACACGTCGGCAAGCGCGTTGTTGTGCCCGTTGACAGTGATATTGTTCAGGGTTGACTGCGAATCCGCGGAAACACCGTACTGCTGGCTCGTGTTTACCGTCACGTTTATTATGCTGTAATCAGCGTCTATCAGATATACACACCCGCCCACAGCGGTAACGCAGCGCTCAGCTGTAAGGTTGTATATGTGGTTGAAAAAACCTGAAACCATGGCAGCGAACCAGTTGTCCTTCGCCGTGTTGTTGTACATGTAATTCACGGAATCATGTATGTAGTACCCAAAGATACTGTCGTTTGCCACATTGCCTACCAGTGTGTTTGTGCTCCCGTCGTTTATGTTTATGCCGTTTGTGCACTGGCTGACCTTGTTCCCCGTTATATACCCACCGTCAGAACCCAGACCGAGATATATGCAGTCACTTGAACCTGTTATAATGTTGTCACGTATTACGTTATTATCCTGCATCACTATGTATATGCCGCGGTCGCCGCCGGATATCCTGTTGCCTATGAACCGCGCACCGGTTGAGGCCTCAGAGTATATGTTGTCATCCGAGTCCTTTATCGTATTGTTTATTATGTACGAGTAGTACCCGCCGGATATGTATATGCCGTTATAGTAGCTGTCATCTATGTGGTTGTTCGTCACGTTGCTGTAGGATGGGCTGAAATCAAGCCTCATACCCCTAGGGTTGCCAATAAGCGTGTTGTTGTTGTATGTGTTTTTGCGCGAGCGCGTCGAGCCCATGCCCCACTGGCTGTTCGAGTTCGCGGTGTTGTTCTCGAACAGGTTGTCATTGCAGTCGTTGACTATGACGTCCTCTGAGAAGAACCTGATGCCGAATTTGTTGTCGTTCGCCGTGTTGTTGTATACCATGTTGTTGTGTGCGCCGTTCTGTACCACGATGCCGCTGCTAAGGCATTCGTTAGCGGTATTGTTGTATACCACGTTGTCCGAGCTCGCCCACAGAAGGATGCCTGAACCGGAGCTGTCAGGATGTTCAGGCCCGCCGAAGTTATAGCTGCACAGGTTGTCGGCAATGGTATTGTTGTTCGAGTTTGTTATCAGGGCTATGCTGTTGTAGTGGTTGGTGTTCAGGTCGTTCCTGCTTATGTTGTTGTCAGAGCTCGAGCTCAGCAGTACAGCGTTCCTGTTCATCTGGCCGCTGTTCCTGTATATGGTGTTGTTGTTGCTCCCCTCAAGCCACACACCTGCTGTGGTCTGGTACTGGTTGTAGTTGCCGTTGATTATGTTGCCGTACAGCGTGGAATGGTCCGTGTTCACGAGGTATATGCCGTAGAAGTTGTTCTGGACCGTGTTGTTGAATATGTATGATCCGTCAGCATCAACGAGCTCTATGCCGAACCCGCCTGTCGAGGATGTGGTGGTCTGCAACGTGCAGCTCCTGACCGTGGTGTTGGAATGGTTGGCATAGACAGCGGTATATGCCGCGTTCGTGTCTATGCTGTGCCCCAGGCAGTCCAGCGTCACGTTGTCGGCGTCTATTATTATGCAGTCAGATGACCGGACCTCGTCTATGCTCTCGTTCATGGTGTAAACCGTGTTAGGGCTGTTCAGAACCCTGCATCCGAAGACGTAGAGCAGCTCCATGGTGAACCAGTCGAATAGGGTATTGTGTGTGGCTGTTACGTTGACTTCGTGCTCTTCGGTGGAATGGGCCAGCTTGGCTGCCGTTACGGTGTGGTTGGTTTCATGGTAGGTCTGGCCCCCGACGCTCCTGTAGTCCGTAAGGCTGCCCATGGGCGTCCACCCGGTGCCGTTGGTTGTCAGCGTACCGACAATGGTCCCGCTGGCATTGCGCATTGTTATCGTGGCCCCGTCGACATAGTTTCCGGCCGTCGTGTTCACAAACGCCCTGTAGTACCATTTTCTTATCAGCTCCGGAGTCGCTATGGTGCCGGTCGTATCCTCACTGTCGTATGTGCAGTTCAGGAAGGTGTTGTTCTCGCTCGGGCCCGTCTGGTCGTCAATGATGACATCAGTCAATCCGGCGCCTGTTAGCACCATGTCCTTGAACAGGTTGCTGCCGTATCCGTCCACACGCACGTTGTAATCGTTGGATGAAACGGCGCGGCCCCCAATGAACGTGTTGTGATGCGCGTTGTTTCCTTCTATGTGTATGCATCCTTCGTATATGCCGCCTTGGCACCCGGTCAGTTCGTTGTCTTCGAACGTGTTGTATGCGCCCGATATCCAGATTCCGATGTCATTGGATTCCAGCGCGTTAAGAGAGGCGTTATTGTTGTCTGTCGCTATGATTATGCCGCTGCTCTGGGCTATGGCGTTGTATGAGATGTTGTTTTTCGTTATTGTGTTCCCTGTACCCGATTGCACCGCTATGCCTGCTACGGTGTTGCCTCTGGCGATGTTGTTTGCCACAGTGCAGTTGTTACCCGACACATACAGCCCGTAATGCTGGTATTGCAGCGTGTTGTTGATTATGGAGGATACGTTGGCGCCGTCCAGCATTATGCCATACGATGATAGGCCCCTACCCATACTTATGTTGCAGCTCCTTATGGTTGTGTTATACTGGTTGCTGTATATCCCGGAATCCAGGGAGTCGCTTAGTATGGAGTTGCCAAGGCAGTCCACAGTAGAGTTATGTCCTGTTATGTTTATCCCGGTACCCTCCACGAGAAGGTTGCCGGATAAGTACATCTTCTTTCCCGCACCATCGAAAACCACTCCGCTCGAAGAGCTGAGAGTCCCGCTTATGCGGTTGCTGTCGCCAGCTATGTAGGCGTCGGCAACATCGGCGTTGTTGGATGTCATGGTTATGTTGTTGTGGTCTGAGTCTGGATGGACATAGATGCTGTAATTTATGCTTTTGTTTACCATGTCATGCGAGAGCGTGTTGTGGTTTGACTGCGACAGGGTTATGCAGCCGCTATCCACTGATGATTTGGTGCCCGTGCAGTTCCAGAGCGTGTTCTGGGTGAGATTGTTGTAGTTGCCCTTATCAATGTATACGAGGATATCGCTGGAGTTTATCTCATTGCCGTATACCGTGCTGCTGTTTACGTTGTACATGCGTATTCCGTAGTTGTTGATGTATATCTTGTTCTGTGACGCTGTGATGTTGATGTTGTTGAGCATGTATATGCCAGTGCCGCCAATGAAGCTGTCCAAGTTGTCATGGAGCGTATTTTTCTTCAGCACGTTATGCCTGCTTTCCGAGACATATATTGCATGTAACCCGTTCTTTATCGTATTGTTGATTATGCGATTGTAGTTGCCGTTACAGAGGATGCCATTGTTCATGAAGCGCAGGACCGTATTGTTCTCCACAAGCGTCCCGTTGGTAGTGCCAATCATGCGTATAGCCACGTCGGACTTCTCTATTATGTTGTTGGTGATGGTTGAGGCATTGGCGCCATCCAGCATTATGCCGTATGCGCCAGCAGTGCCGAATTTCACTGTTATGTTCGAGCCGTTCACTGTGGTGTTCGGGCTGTCGGAGTATATGCCCGAATCTATGAGGTCTGGGGCATAGACTGTCATGTTGTGGAATGCGTTGCTCCCCGATTCTGTCACATATACCTGCTCTTCGCTGTTTCTGCTTATGACAGCGTCCCTGAATACCGTGCTGCTTGCACCTCCCCAGACGTATATGCCGTGTTCGTTAGAATTGGACCGTATGTCCGTGATTCTGTTGTCTGAACCCCCGTATATCCTTATACCGGTCCTGTCATTCTCATTTGTCGTTACCCCGTTTACTATGTTGCCGGAGCTCGAAGAGATGTAGAACGCATGGTCATGGTTATGATTCGACGTTATGTTCGTGAGAACGTTGTTATTGGAGCCCGAGTATATGAGAAGGCCGTAATGGCTGCTGGCGTTTATCTTTATATCAGTAAGGTTATTGCCGGGGCTCGAAACTAGATACACGCCGTCATTATTGGAGTTCGCCGTCACGTTGGTGATGATGTTGTCTGAGCTTGAGGAAAGATGGATTCCAAAATTAGTATTTGAATCTGCTGTTATGTCTTGGAGGGTGTTGTTGTTTGAGCTTGAGGAAAGAGAGATTCCAAGATAATTTGAATTTGCAGTTATGTCTTGCAAAGTGTTGTTTGAGCCGTCATAAAGATCGATTCCATAATCATTTGAATTTGCTGTTATGTTTGTTAGGACATTGTTATTGCTTGAGTCAAGAGAGATTCCATACTCAGCA
>QMZP01000071.1 GCA_003663225.1 Candidatus Aenigmatarchaeota archaeon
ACCTAATTGGGCTCCCCCAACCATCTCAGGCATTGAACCTGCTGCTCATACCGAATCATTTCTATGGCCTTTTGCTGAAAGGTATGTCAGGGGATGGTGCAGTCAGTGATGCGCAGTGTATTACAGTGCAGCATGAATCCAGGATAGACAATAGGGGCAACGTATCTCCCTGCTGCACTATGGACGATATTGCAGACAAGCTTGATATGGGTAACGTATTGGATGATAATTTCATCAACATATGGTTATCTCCGGCATATACAAATCTGAGAAATAATCCATGTAAGAACAGAAAATGCAAGGTTAACCCTGATAATTTCTATTAGATTCCCATTGCGTTCTTCCATACTACAAAGTTCAAGAATATCCATACATACATGTTCTTCTCGTAATTCATCGTCTTGCTATGCACAATCTTCTTCACGCGGTCTTCGATTCCGCTCTTATCGAAGAAAACCATATCAGTCCTTTCCAGCTGCTCGAATATCCAGTCATATGATGAATTGTACCATTTTGAGAAAGGCATTGTGAATCCTTCCTTCCTCCTCCTCCTGACGTATTCCGGTATCCTGCCATTGAATGCCTTCCTAAGTATGCACTTCTGCGAGGTGCTGTTAATCTTCATGTTTGCAGGTATTCTGAGAGAGTGCTCTATGACCCTGCTATCCGTGAAAGGTAGCATGAGCCTGATACCATGCATCTTTGCAGGCTCTGTCATATGATATAGTCTTCTTTGAGATGCCAGATAAAGGTCGGTGTATATTTCCTTGTTCAACCCCACATTGCTCTTGCATCTGGTATACACTGACTCTATGGGTTTCGCCAGGTCGAAGGACTTGAATTGCTCATAGAAATACGGGTTAGCAAGACCTTCCAGGTTACCGTTGTTGAAGAATATCTCCCCGTGCTTGTAGTGCCTGAAGGGTGCCCTCTTCTTTACGTTGTTTATGAATTCTGAAGTGACGTATGTGCCAGGAGTATTCATTATATCCTCTCTCTGACTTTCATTGATTATGTTCCAAAAACCCCTCTCAACCCTGCTTATGGCGTAATTCTGCATGCCTGCGAATATTATATCTGAAAATTCCCCCGAAAAGATAGTTTTGACCTTCTTGCGGGCCTCTGAAAACATGATGTGTGACTGTATTATTGCACTATCTGCCATAGGCTCGTCCATGAAAGAGTAGAGCTGGGGCAGCGTCTGAATGGCATCATCCTTTATAACAATCTCGTTGTTCTCGAAACCCATCTCATCCGCTACCTTGGTGCCAAAATCGAATGATTCATAGCTGTCCACACCCTCAAAGCCGCCAGTGAAGCTGTGTATCCTTGATGACGAACCATTATCCCGGAGGATGGATGCTATTATAGTTGAATCCAGACCGCCTGATAGGAGTATACCCTGCTTGCCTTTCATCCTAGACTTCGTGGCTTCTTCCAGGCTGTCTCTTACACCCTTGGCGCATTCGTTCTCATCCTCTTGGGTGTCTGAGAATATGAAATCATAATACTTCTCGAAAAATAGCCTACCGTTGCTCATTATGAGGCACTCAGTCGCCGGAACTTTCCTTATACCCTTGAACATGGTCAGCGGCTTGGGAACGAACTGATAACAGAGGTACTGAGAAAGTGCTTCCGTATCAATTGCTTTGCTTATGTTTGGGCTTCTTAGAAGCGTCCTTATCCTGGATGCCGCGAAGAGTCCGGTATCTGTGTTGTGGTAAAATATGTCCTTTATTCCCAGCTTATCAATTGCCATGTGAAGTCTCTCGTCCTTCTTGTCCCATATTACGAATGCGAACGACCCATTGATGAGTTTCAAGCACTCCTTGCCATTAGCTTCGAAGCTTGAAACCAATCTTTCAAGAAAGGTGTTGTCATTCTCATATAAATCTGAGTCCAGCAATGCCAGGAACCGGTCGTTATTCAGAACAGTATCGTGCCCTTCCGTGACAATACCAAGCTTACCTTCTATAATGATATTGTTATGCTTGCTTATCATGCCTTCCATGTCGCTCTCTCTGGCCCTTCTGTTTTTGCTCAAAAATACCGCTATCATTATACCATAACAATATTTGTAGTACTGGTTAAAAAAGGTTAACTGATTCGTTCACATGTTTGGAAACCGTCTCTATCTCCCTGGATGTCATGCCTATGAACGATGGAAGCGATAATATCTCTGCAGCCAGCATCTCTGTCACGGGAAAGTCACCTTTCGAGTATCCCAGGTACCTGTACGTGCCCGTTAGATGGAGTGGGAGCTTATAATGTATGGAAGTTCCTACCCCATTCTTCATAAGGAATGATACCAGATTGTCCCTGTCCCTGCTCCTTATGACATAGTCCCTGTATACGTGCTTGACACTATTGGATTGGGAAGGCTTGGTTATGTTCGGGTTGTCTAAGAGTCTGCCGTATTCTGAGGCAACAGCTCTCTTTTGTTCGTTCCATTTGTCCAGCATCCCTATCTTCGCCTTAAGGACAGCTGCAGTGATTGGGTCCATCCTCCACGGGGTCCTTCCTACCAGCTTAATTATCTCTTTGTTGCTGTCCGGATGGATCAAGCCATTGAGCGAATATGACACATCATCGTCGCTCGTCGTTATTATGCCCCCGTTGCCCATCGAGCCTAGGTTTTTTGATGCGTGCAGACTGAAACATCCTATGTTCCCCAATGAACCAGTCCTGTTTCTCTTGTACTCAGCGCCGTGAGAATGTGACGCATCTTCTATCACCTTTATGTTATGTTTCTCTGCAATCTCGCTTATCTTATCCATGTCAGCCGGGTGCCCATACATGTGTACGGGAACTATCGCCTTTGTCCTTTTGCTTATGAGCCCCTCTATCAGGCTGGCATCTATATTGAAATCGTTCTCCGTTACGTCGCAGAACACAGGTTTTGCTCCTATATTGGAAACTGCAAGGGCTGTCGATATGTAGGTGTTAGCGGGCATGATGACCTCGTCGCCCGGCCTTATGCCCGAGGCTATGAGAGAAAGCTGAAGGGCTGACGTGCCGGAGTTCGTTCCTATGGCATATTTCGTGCCGCAGTATTCCGCGAACGTCTCCTCAAACCCACTGACATATTCTTCCATGTCGCTGTTTGAGACCAATGATGAAACCCTTTCTATCTCAGTCTTTATGTCTCCGAGCATTTGCGTATTCTGCCTGCTATAATCAATGTAAGGGATTCCCATTCTAAAGAGTTCGTTGTTTATCTTAAATTGTTTATACAGGAAATCCTGCTGTCGAAGTCGTCAAGCTTGCGGCAAAGGCCTGCATTCCTTATGTCATACATTTCTATTATGGCCAGTATGGCAGTGTCCATGCATTCCGCTTCCTTCATAGTCTCGCAATACGATTCCTTGCCTGTTATTATCGCCGAGCACATGCTCCTTGTCCTGATAGAACCTATGTTCTGGCATAGCTCTAGGTCGCCGTCCCTTATGGATATGATGAAATCAGAGACACGCACAAAATTCTCATAATGCTCTTCCCCGACATCATACGCGTTGCTCCTATCCCCTGACAGTATCTTGCATATGGCTTTCAGCTCTATGCCGGTATAATCATCACAATCCCCCCCATCACCCAGAGCCATCAAGCATAGCTCCCTGTCTTCGATATCTATTATATTCTTACACGTTTCAACGTTATTGTCCTTCAGGGCGGTTGCCATGTTCAGGGGGTCCTTGCACTCTGACATGCTGGTGTTGGACGGCGAAGGGCATTCGAAGCCCTCTCCGGTTGTGATAAACCTGCATGCTTCGTATTCGTACAATCTTGTAATGTTACCGAATATGCCTGTCCGGATGCAGGCCTCGACGTTATCATTGAAAAATTGCACCATGGTATAATTACCAGTAAGCGTACCGGGGTCAATCCCCAGCTTCGAGAAATGGTTTGTCTGGACAAAGTTTTGCAATAAGATGGCAGATGCCACTACGATGGCTGCTGTGATTATATAGATTCTTTTGTCTCTAGGATTCCTTGGAGAAATTTTGTTGTACTTCTCTTCCTCGTCTTTGTTATTATCCATTGTTTATTTTTGATCTGGATTACTTAAATCGCTTAATATGATATCCTTTGTCGTGCATTCAATAGCCGCCTGATGGCATCTGCTGCATAATTCCTTGTTGTCCACGTCTTCCCTTATGGCAGCTTTGAATTCCTTGTAAGTGCGGCTCTCGAGTATCTGCTTGAGGCTGCTGTCAAATGCGTTCCCCATGACGTAATAGCTGTTGTGTTCAGCGAAGCAGCATGGCATGACGGTCCCATCTGAGTTTATATACATCTTCCTGTCTACCCACCTGCAGGAATCCGTTTTCCTTACAAGTGTCGGGTACTTAGTATACCTGAGATAATTGTGAGACTTCGGTAGCAGGCCCGCGTGCTCAGGACTTGTTATGAATATGCTCTTTATCTTGGCTATGTCTGCCCCCATATCCTTTCCCATCCTTATGAAATCATTGATCGATGATTCATTATGTGACATTACCAACATCTGTATAGTCAGTGTGGTATTTTTGCCTTTCTTTCCAGCAAATTCCCTTATGTTGCTGATGACTCTGTCAAAATTACCTCCCACCCTGTACACTGAGTATGATTCGGAATTGACCGCGTCCAGCGAGACCTTGACTTCCTTTGCACCCGTGCTTACCAGTGCTTCGATGACTTCCTTGCCCATCAGCATGCCGTTCGTGCTGAGCGTGTATGCCATCCCGTTCTCTTTCAGGAACCGCACCATGTCGATGAAATGTTTGTTCATCAGTGGTTCTCCGAGACCGCAGAAATTGATTTCCGGTGGGGTTTCCTGGCTAAGGGCGTTTGCTTGCATGGCTATGTTCTTGAATTCTTCCAGGGTCATGTCTCTCTTTTCCACGCGTGACTTGTCCTCCTGGCAGCAGCACGGACAATCCAACAGGCACCTGTTCGTTACCTCTATCATTATCTCTTCTATGTTTGGTTTCAGTATCCTTCTTATCCCTAAATGAGCTAAGGGTATGTCTTTGAATTTATCTGGCAGGTGCTCGCACCTGTCTATTATACATTCTCTCATGTCATCATCACTGTGTATTTGGTACATCATCTCCATGCCATCCATAAGAGATTCCATGTTATCTCTGCCCTGTTTCGTGTCATGTGGGAGATGAAAGCCCATGCATTCTCTGTCCATGACAGTTCGGTAGCCTGCTTTATGGAGCCTGTAACCAAGCTCCACATCCTCACATCCCCACCCATAAAAACGCTCATCGAACGGATTGTCCTCGAACACATTCTTCCTCATAGACATGTTGGCCGCCA
>QMZP01000072.1 GCA_003663225.1 Candidatus Aenigmatarchaeota archaeon
AGTATCCCTTTATGCCATGCTTCTCCAAGGCATCGGAGAAGACCTTGGCCGCTGCCCTACCATGCTCGAACACATTGCAGTCCAAGTCCAGGACAAGGTCCCATCCCTTCCTGAGGTCGTCGTAATTGTCGGGCTTGAGCGCCATGGGGTGCTTCCATCTCTCAAGGGAGCAGTGGAACTCTATGACACCCTGCCTCACCATGGATATTATGTCCTGCGGGTACATCAGGGTGTTGGGCCTGTTGGAGAACGAGCCATTCCTGAACACACCCGCTACTTCCCTGTCCTTGGCTACCTTCAGGATGGCTTGCTGTATGTCTTCCCTGGAGTAGTAGTCGAGTATTTGCTTCAATCTCATGTTACCGAATGTTAATTGTAAGCAGGCATTAAAAGGATTCCACGGTCATTGGTCGCTGCCTACCATGCCTACGAAGAATGAGTATATTCCCTTCAGTATCAGAAGTATGCCTATGTACAGGAAGAATGGAAACACGATCCCCCAGTTCGCCAGCAGCAGCAGCAGGCCCACAACAAGATCCAACCACCCCAGTACATCGAGATAGAATCCGGCACCGGCCGCAGTGACCACAGAATAGATGCCCTTCAATATGGCCAGTATGCCGAACAGGAATATCCAGCCGTTACCAGTCACGCTGGTCATGGTGGATGCTGCGAGGGCTGCCCCGAATATTATGTCCAGTATGCCCAATATCGCTATGAATACCATATTATCACACTATCTCTATGCCAGGTTTGCCTGGCTCTGCCTTTAGGGACCTCTCGTTCCTCTTCTCTTCCGCCTTCATGACGCTCACCTTGCACCCGAATTCCTTCCCGAACCCCCTCGAGGATTCCCGGAGAGCTGACATTTCCTCTTCCTGGCTCATTATGCCGCCCAGACTCGCTTCCTTTGCCAGCTTCTCCGCGAAGCGGACTGCGGCCTTCCCTTCCTTTCTTATCTTCGGGTTCTTCATCACAGTCTTTACCACATCACCCTTTCCGGCTGCCAATATCTCCCTGTGAACCTCATACTTCCACAACGGGCTCACGTATATGAATATCTCTTCGGGCTCCTTGCCGACCAGCCTTATTATCTCCTTTATGTCCTCTCTGGTCCTCCCGGTCAGCTGCTCCATCATCTCCAGCTTGGGGTCTATGAGTTTCTCATCGGCCTTGGGCCACTCCTGGATGCAGGCGAAATCCGTGCCGCTCTTGTTCCTGCCCAGCGCCTCCCACAGGTCTTCTGCGGTGTGCGGCGCGAACGGTGAAAGGAGCAGAGTGAACATTTCCTTGCATTCATCAAGGACTTTCTTGTGGGGGTCCTCTGAATACCTTGACATATAGTTGAAAAGCGACATTAAGCTCCCTATTGCCTTGTTGAAGGCGAAGCCTTCCATGCTCTCTGTAACTGACTTTATCGTGGAATGCATCCTTGCCTGCATCTGCATGTCCCTGGTATGCAGCTTGCCGCCCCTTCCCTTTGGCCTGCCATCAAACATGCCCCTGACCTTCATGAGGAACTTGAAAGAGCCTACTATGCCCCTGTCGCTCCATTCGAGCTGGCTGTCAGGCGATGCTACGAAGAGCAGGAACAGCCTTGCAGTGTCTATGCCGTACTTCTTTGCTATCTCCTTCTGGGTCACTACATTGCCGAATGACTTGCTCATTTTATGGCCGTCCTTGTAGACAATTCCCTGGTTGAACAGCCTTGTGAAAGGTTCGCTGAACTTGACCAGACCCATGTCCCTGAGGACCATGGTGAAGAACCTTGCGTATAACAAGTGCATCACCGCGTGTTCCGCGCCTCCTATGTACTGGTCGACGGGCATCCAGTGCTCTACATCCTTCTTCCTGAACGGCACGTCATCCGCGCGTGGCGAGCAGTATCTCAGGAAGTACCACGAACTGTCAACGAACGTGTCCATGGTGTCGGTCTCCCTCTTCGCATTGCCGCCGCACTCCGGGCACTTGACATTGACGAAGCTTTCAAGGGATGCGAGCGGATTGCCCTTTCCGGTGAACTTGACGTCGAGCGGCAGCTCCACCGGAAGGTCCTTATCAGGCACAGGCACCATGCCGCACCTGTTGCAGTATATCACCGGTATGGGCGTCCCCCAGTACCTCTGCCGCGATATGAGCCAGTCCCTGAGCTTGTACTGCACGGTATTCCTTCCCCACCCATTCTTCTTGAGATGCTCCGTTATCTCCTCTATTGCGTCGTAGTTCTGGCTGCCGTTGAACTCGCCTGAATTGATGAGCGTGCCCTGGTCCATATATGCCCTGGTCATCTCCTTCGGGTCCAGGTCGAATGAGTGTGGCTTTATCACAACCTTGACTGGTATGCCGAACTTCTTGGCGAACTCGAAATCCCTCTGGTCGTGCGCAGGGACAGCCATAACGGCACCAGTGCCGTAATCCGGCAGGACGAAGTTTGCTATGTATATCGGCACCTTCTCGTTGTTCACGGGGTTTACGCAGTACCTGCCTATGAACATGCCTTCCTTTTCCTTGTCATCGGACGTCCTTTCGAACCTGTCCTCAAGCATGACCTTGTTTATGAAAGCCTTGACCTCCTTCTCCTTGCCTGTTCCCTCCACCAGCTCCAGGACCTTGGGATGCTCCGGGGCGTACAGCATGAACGTCACGCCGTACAGCGTGTCTGGCCTTGTGGTGAAGACCTCAACCTTGTCCTCTGTGCCTTCTATGGGGAACTCTATCAGAGTCCCCTCGCTCCTTCCTATCCAGTTCCTCTGCATGGTCTTTATGCTCTCCGGCCATTCCAGATTGTCCAGATTCTTGAGCAGCTCGTCAGCGTAATCTGTTATCTTGAAAAACCACTGGTCCAGGTTCTTTGCCTCCACCTGGCCCTTGCACCTCCAGCATTTGCCGCCCTCGACCTGCTCGTTAGCAAGGACAGTACCGCATTTGTCGCACCAGTTGACCGGGGCTTTCTTCTTGTAAGCCAGCCCCTTCTTGAGCATCTGTGTGAAGAACCACTGGTTCCACTTGTAGTATTCCGGGCGGCATGTTGCTATCTCCCTCGACCAGTCATATGAAAGACCAAGCGCCTTCTGGTTCTTCTTTATGCCCTCTATCGCCTTCTCAGTGTACTCCTTGGGATGGGTGCTGTGCTTTATCGCTGCATTCTCTGCAGGCAGGCCAAACGCGTCATAGCCCATGGGATACAGCACACTGAACCCCTGCATGCGCCTGAACCTGGCAAACGCGTCGCCCATGGAATAGTTCCTTATGTGCCCCATATGCAGTCCGGCTGCGCTGGGATATGGGAACATCTCGAGAACATAGCACTTCTTCTTGGATTCGCCGGCCTTGAATATGCCCGATTCTTCCCATCTTCTCTGCCACTTCGCCTCCATTGATGCGAAGTCTGGCTTCGCCTTTCCGGATGCCATAACCTTCACTTGTACTATGTAATTATAAATCTACTCCCATGTTATGGAATAGCTGCTTGAGTGGGACCCGTGGCTCGCCTCGACAGTTGCCCTCTTAACGCCTTCCGGTATCTCCCTAAGGTCTTCCATGGCACTGCCAAGCACAGGGTCGCTGCCGTATATCTTCATCCTCTTGCGGTTCATCCTGTAGAAGCTGCTGCCTTCGGGCAGCTCGACCTCTACTGGTTCACCATCAAGCTTGTAAGAACCCAAGCAACCTGCCCTGTCAGGAAAAGGACCTCCGTTCATCTAGCACCTCCGAATGCATATGGAAATGGCTTCCTCAATGAGACAGCCATGAGGTAGAACCAATGGACGCTCTTAAGCCAAGAGCGCCAGCACCACGAGCACTAAGCCTACAGAAGCAGTCAATGCCGATTCAGTAAAGCCCTGCGGTGACCTCATAAGCTATAATTGTGTTCTCTCTTATTTAAATAAGAATTCCACCGGTCTGTGACCGGTGTTAAGGGGCTACCAATTAACCGTTTGATAACAATCAATGCTTTATCTCGAAGCCGGTGAGGTCCATCCTGGGCTTTTTGTACTCTACATCCACGTTGTCCACTTCAGCTCCGGGAGGGCCTTCCCAGCAGAATGTTATCATCTTCTGCACGCGGTCCGGGTCGCCCTCGAACAAGGCCTCCACCGAGCCGTCCTGCCTGTTCCTGGTCCATCCCCTTATCTCGTACAGCTTGGCCTTTGACCGAAGCGTTGACCTGAAGAATACGCCCTGTACCCTGCCGGTTATGACTACATGTGCTCTGGTCTTCTCATATCCCGCCTTTATGGTGGATTCTTTGCCTTCCATGGCGGTCCACTGTTTTTTTATTGATAATTGGTTTTATAAACAGTATGGCCGACGTAATGAAAAAGGTGCTTGAGCTGTCTGGTTTTGACAGTCTCAACCCCGTCCAGAAGCTCGCGGTAGACAACGGCGTGCTTGATGGTAAGAGCCTGGTCCTCGCTGCCCCCACCGCTTCCGGGAAGACGCTGGTCGCGGAGATGGCTGCGCTGAACGCTGTGATGCAGGGCATGAAGGTCGTTTACATAGTGCCGCTCAAGGCGCTCGCGAGCGAGAAGTATGATGAGTTCAAGAAGAAGTACGAGCCCATGGGGATAAGGACAGCCATGTCCATAGGCGATCTCGACAGCTCGGACCCGTGGCTTGCAAGGTATGACATAATAATAGTGACTTCGGAGAAGATGGACAGCCTGCTGAGGAGGGGGATACCCTGGATAAGCGAGATAGGGCTGGTAGTCGCTGACGAGGTTCACCTTCTCGATTCCCCTGACAGGGGCCCGACCCTGGAGGTCGTGCTCACCAGGCTCAGGCAGGTAGCCAGCCCCTCCATACTCGCCCTTTCAGCCACGATATCAAACTATGAGGAGATAGCGGGGTGGCTGGATGCCGGGTTCGTCAAGTCTGACTGGAGGCCTGTGGACCTGCATTCTGGGATATGTTTCGATGGTGTTGTATCCTTCAATTCAGGCGGCAGGAAAATTAAGCTGGAGACGCCTGAGATGCCGCTCATGAGCCTGGTAAGGAACACCGTGGAGATAGGCAAGCAGTCCCTTGTGTTCGTGAACACCAGGAAGGGGGCAGAATCCGCTGCGGAGAAGATAGGGAGGCACATAAAGAAGGCACTTCCAGATGACAACCGGCAGGCCCTCCATGCCATTTCCGAGCAGGTGCTAAAGGTGCTCGACAAACCTACCGCCCAATGCAAGAGGCTCGCCGGCTGCGTTGCCAATGGAACCGCATTCCACCACGCAGGCCTTACA
>QMZP01000073.1 GCA_003663225.1 Candidatus Aenigmatarchaeota archaeon
CGCATAGAGGAGTCACTCAGCAGCTCCAAAGGCAGGAAAGGCCTTGAGAAGTTCTTGTAATCATATCTTAGCGAACCCGTCAAATGGACGCCGTCACCGGCTTGAATGCCTCGACTACCCTGCATTTCCCTTTGGTGCAAGGCCGGCCGTCAATGATTAGGTGGGTCGCCTCTAATATCACTATGCTTGCCAATGGGCGGAAAGCTACTGGTCCCCCCGTCTCGAGGAGTGGCACTTCGCCCTGCAGCCACTGGATCATTTATAAGCAATCCTGACAAGATTAAGACATGGCATATGACGCTTCTGGTATAGACAAGGAGACTGTAAGGAAAGTGGCACAGGTAGCCAGGCTGAGGCTCAGCGAGAATGAGGTGAGGGAATTTTCAAAGGACATGGAATCCATACTCGAGGCATTCGAGGATCTGAAGGAGATGGATACAGAGAACGTGAAGCCCACCTTCCAGCCCATAGATACCAAGAACGTGATGAGGGATGACGAGATAGAGGAATCCCTTTCCCAGGAAGATGCCCTGGACAACACCAAGCAGAAAGAGAATGGCTATTTCAAGGGCCCGAAGGCTATATGATTATTTTTTCTTAACACCGGGCATGACCCATCCATCAGACAGCCGCTCCCTGTTCTTCTCCAGCAATTCTGGAGATAGTCCCTTCTTTGCCTGGACGCCGTTAAATCCCAGCATGGAACCGAATGCCATTATCTCAGACGGTGACCTTAGGCCCCAGAACGAGACGGCACCCGATGTGAGCACAAGGGGTGATCCGTACTTCCTGACGAGCTTGGCAGTGTCGAGGAGCTTCGACATTATGCCTGCCCTTGACCTGTCATAGGCCCTTATCAACGAGCCCAGGCTGAAGGCAATTGAAACCCCAGACTCAGCGGCAGCCTTTGCCGTTATGTAGTTCACGGGGTTCCTTTCAGCAGCCTCCCATCCTGCCAGTATGTCAACCTTGCTGTTCTCGGATGCCACCCTGCATATCTCCGGGTCAGCGCTCTTCACCGCTATCACCTCGAAGCCTTTCCTTTCTGATGATATCTTCTTGCCGAGGTCGTTCCTGTCTTTAGGTTCGAGAAGCAGCCCAAGCGACACGTCCATGGCCGTTCCCTTGACGGCCTTATTCATGGCGTTGTGGTCCTTTTTTTCAGAAAGCAAACACAAGCCATCCCAGCCAATCTCACCGGCCAGCTTCACGGCATGGGCTGCTTCTTTAGGCGGTACGCAGACGCACAAATCGTATGGCATGTTTATTATTCGGCCGGTCCGGGTTAAAAAGGCTTAGACCGGCCTGCCTATGAGGCTCTCGTCGTCATCATCCGTCGGCTGTGCCCCCATCTTGGCAAGGTCCGCTATGACCTTCTTCCCGTTTGTGAGAACCGGCGACCCGTGCCCCGGGAATATCCTGTCAACATCAAGGCCTGCCAGCTTAGACAGCGTCTCGTTCATGGCAGCGTGGTCACCGCCGGGGGTGTCGGTCCTTCCTATGCCGTCTGAAAAGACAGTGTCACCGGAGAAGAGGGTCTTACTCTTCTTGTCGTAAAGGCATATGGAACCGGGAGTGTGGCCGGGACAGTGCAGCACCTCTAGCTCCATGCTCCCGGCCTTTACTTTATCCCCATCCCGCAGCTTCCGGTTCACTTGTCTCGGCTTCAGCTTGCCGTCGAAGAAGGCGGCGAGGCTTATCTCCTCATCCCCGCTTTCCAACACACCGGAGTCGTCCTCGTGTATGGATATCTTCGCGTCAAAGAAGAAGCCGTTCCCCCCAACATGGTCGAAATGAGCATGGGTGTTTATCACCTCGTTGAAGTCTTCCAGCTTCTTCTTCATTGTCTTCAGGAAGTCCTTCAAGCGGGTAAAGTTGAATCCTGTTCCGGCGTCAATCACAGTGTCCCCTATCACGTATATGTTAGAATCGATATCAGACAGCTGTATCATTACTACATCGCCGAACTTCTTTATCATCCAAAATCCCCCCGAAAACCCTGTTTTATAATTGGCGGCGAAAAGATAAATATATGTTCGTCATTCCCCTTTCAGAAAAATCTGCACTGCCTTTCTGTCAGCCCTCAGGTCGAGCTTCCCTGTATTACTGATGTCTATCCAGAAAACCCGCTCGGCCTCGTTGCTCCTGGGCTCGCCCTTACAACCCTTGCATACGAAGTAGTGGTTCATCTGCTCCTCTATCGGCGTCGGATGCAGTATCCTGGTAAGGTATGAGAAGGCCTCGCACTCCATCTCCAGCTCTTCCATGAGCTCGCGGCGGCATGCGGCTTCCAAGGTCTCCCCGTTCTCCACATGACCGCCAGGCAGCGCCACCTTGCCCGGGTCGGTCTCTTTGTCCCTCCTGCGCTCCTCCACCAGTATCCTGCCGTTGTCCTCTATGATGAAAGCGACAGTATCCACTCGCTTCATTCCTTCTTCACCAAGCTCTTGAAGAACATGCCTATCTTCTTCTGGGCCTTCTCACCGTTAACATTCTTGGTAGTCATCCATGTCTTCCTCACTATGCCCTCAGGGAAGTCATTGTTCTTGTCCAGCCACTCCCTCATCCATTTCATGGTTATCTGATTGCTGGAGTACCCGGGCCCGACATCGCCGTACTTCTTCTTTATTTCTTTTATCTCATCATCCCTTGCCACCTTTGCCATTATGCTGGCTGCAGCCACGACAGGATAGTTCATGTCGGCTTTGTGCTCGACAACGAGCTCCATGTCGTCCCCTACCATCTTCTGCATCTGCATCTTCAGCCTGTTCGTGTTCACGTCAGGGGAGTCTATGTATGCCCTGTTTGGGTCAAGGAAGCTCAGGACCTCGGCGAACTTCATGGACTCAACCCTGTTCAGGTTGATTCCCTGGTTGCGGTAGTTGTCTATCTTGCACGGGCCGACGTTTAGAACCATGACATCCTTGGCTATCCCCTCTATCTTCGCAGCGAGCTCTTCCCTCCTCTTGGGTGAGAGCAGCTTTGAGTCCTTCACCCCGATTTTCCTCAGCTTGTCCTCATCCTTCTCCTCTATGGATACGCCTGCTATGACAAGCGGACCTATCACCGCGCCCCTCCCTGCTTCGTCGACTCCGCCGATGGTCGCCATGCTATTAATTGGCCCAGCGTGATTATATTAGTTAAGGGGGAAATGGACGCGTGAACTACACCACGCGAACGCTTAAAAAAATTACAGACAATATGCTCACATGAACGGAGATAAGGTGGCTGTTGCGATTCCTGATTATTCCACATATATGGATATAGATGGCCCCTATTTCGGGGACCTTGTCATGGACAGGCTCGAAGCAGAGCATCCGGGGAAATTCGAGCGCGTTGACATGATAGTGAAAGGGGCCGCTGACGGCAGCGAAGAGGTCGTGACGACCGACCATGTGAGGGGAAGGGACGTGTACGTTGTCCATCCCCTACACACAGAGCCCGCCCGACACGTCATGCTGGCGCAGCAGATAAGCGACAACCTGCACAGGTCAGACGCTCATGATGTCATACTGTTCGACTTGTACAACCCCTATTTCAGCTATGACAAGAGGAAGGGAAAGCAATCATTGAACGCAAGGATAGTTGCTGACAACTACAGGTCGGCCCACATAGACCGCGTATTCACGTTCGACCCTCATTCCGACCTGCTTGGGCTGTCATTCGATCTCGATGACCCATTGGAGCCGCTGTCCCTGCAGATACCGCTTGCAGAGCATTTCAGGGAAGGCTATCCGACCGATAACGTCACTGTATGCAGCCCTGACATAGGCGGATATCCGAGGGCGGAGGTGTTCGCCGACCTGCTTAACGTCCCGCTCATAGGCCTCAGGAAGCACAGGTCAGAGGACAAGTCGGACGACACAAAGGTTCTCGGCATAGTTGGCAGTAGGGAGGACGTGGAAGGCAAGATGGTGCTGCTAAGGGATGACGTGATAAGGAGCGCAGGCTCACTAATGGAAGCCAAGGCCGCTCTTGATGAGGCCGGGGCGGCAGGATATTATGTAGTCGTGTCCCACCTTAGCCTTTGCGGCCCTGCCAGGGAGAGGCTGGCAGATAGCGGCATAAAGAAGGTCATAGGGACTAATACGGTGCCGCAGGAATTCGACGAGCATGATATGGGGCTGTATGACGTGCTTGATATATCCCCGATAGTGGCAAACGTGATATACAGGAGGTCCGATGGCATGTCCATAGGCCAGTATTTCGAGTCTTTCCGCCGTTAACGCTTTTATAAACAAGACATACTATATCTTTAGAAATAGCGGGGTGGAGCAGCCTGGAGTGCTCGTTGGGCTCATAACAGACTGCCGATTTGACTTATCGCCAAGCGGCTTTCCTGTCAGGAACCCAAAGGCCGGTGGAAGTGGAAAGGGAGCCACTGCCGAATTCAAAAGCTATGCTGGAAATCCACCCCCCGCTATCTCCCTTATAACAAAAAGCAAGAAAGAACAGTGAAACTATATTTTGGTGCCCATCTTCCAGTATATGGCAGCTGACATGAACACCAGTATCACCATCGCCCACTCAGCAAGCCCTGGGAATGACGCAGGGTATGATATCATTATGGAAACAGCGTCCTCGTCCAGCAGGTTGGCATCTATCTTCGACGTCGCGGTCAGGTTGAGCCACACCGGCGCGTTTGTTACCTCGGCGGATACTACCCTGACATAGAACATCCTCTCTTCATATGGGTTAAGGCCCACCTTGAGCCCCCTGCCACCCGCTATCAGTTCGGCTCCGCTCACGTTGAGGAAGTAGGCCAGCTGGTATCCGTCAAGCAGTATGGTGATATTGTCGAATTTGTTCTGCAGGTTCCTTGCCTGCACCCTGAGGTCATAGCTCTGGCCCAGTGAAAGGAACAGGTTGTGCGTGACGAAGTTCGCGAGCTCGTGCGTGGCCACGAAGAAATACTGGCTCTTGTTCCAGTTCCCGGCTCTGTCCCTAACATTTATCCTGTACTTGAGGACGGTGTTCTCCGGGTAGTTCATGGTAAGCCATGCCTTGTTCTGCCCGCCCCATTCATCTGCCGGTCCTGCGTCATATATGCCGCAGAAGTATGCATTCGCCTGCGTCACGCAGTAGTCTATCTGGTGGTTGTTTACGCCTGATTGTGTGTCCGTGGCAACCGATGTTATGTTCACTGACTCAGTCTCGTCAGAGCTCACAGCGAACCTCCCTTTTATAG
>QMZP01000074.1 GCA_003663225.1 Candidatus Aenigmatarchaeota archaeon
GCCTTCAAGGCCTCATGGAGCAGGTAGAGGTCCACTGATTTGTCTTCCACCTTCTCGGAATATTTGCCGAGCCCCATGTCTATCACGTACAGCTTCCCGCCCTTCAGTATCATGTTGGATGTGGTGAAGTCCCCGTGCACTATATTGGCCTCGTGGAGCCGCCCCAATGCCTGCCCTATCAGGCCGCTTATCCTGCCCCTCTCCCTGTTGCCTGCTCCATTGAAAGCGTCCTTCACCTTCCTGCCTTCTATGAACTCCATCTCTATGCTAGTATCGGAGGAACTGAATATCCTGGGCACATCAACGCCGGCGCGCCTCGCCCTTTCCATCAGGCTGTCCTCATGCCTGGTCCTCTGCTTCCTTATCTTCCTGTCAAGCTGCTGGATGCGGTAACCCTTCCTTATCCTGTCCTTCACGAGCACGCCATCCTTCTTGTACAGGACAGCCTCTGCCCCTCTGTATACCACATTTTTATCTGCCATATCCCATAGTTGAAGACCGTTTTTAAATCATTTACACCAAAATAAGCCTATGTCAGCTGGCAAGAAGGAAGCAAAAGGCGACACGGTCGGGATGACTGTACCCAAGAAGGATTTCTCGGAATGGTTCACAGAGGTGATAAAAAAAGCGGAGCTGGCTGACCTGAGGTATAACGCCAAGGGGTTCCTGGTGCACAGGCCGTGGTCGGTCCTCTGCATGAAGGAGATGTACAGGCTCTACGAAGGCGAGCTGGAGAGAAGATGCCACATGCCTGTCTGGTTCCCGGCAGTGATACCCGAGTCCAACTTCAAGAAAGAGGCGGAGCACATAGAGGGGTTCGAGCCCGAGCTGTTTTGGGTGACCCATGCAGGCAGCGACGAGCTTACAGAGAGGCTTGCCCTAAGGCCGACCTCTGAGACGGCGATGTATACCATGTACTCGAAATGGGTCAGGAGCTGGAGGGACCTTCCCCTTAAGCTCTACCAGTCATGCCAGGTATGGCGCTGCGACACCAAGGCGACCCGGCCGTTCATACGGGGCAGGGAATTCCACTGGATAGAGGCGCACGACGTCTTCGCTACAGAGGAGGAGGCCAAAAACCAGGTCAAGGAGGACATGGAGATGACCGAGGTCATAATGCACAGGGAGTTCGGAGTGCCTTTCATATCCTTCCAGAGGCCTGAATGGGACAAGTTCCCTGGGGCAGTGCATACGTATGCGGCTGACACCATGATGCCTGACGGCAAGGCATTGCAGCAGCCCTCGACGCACCTGCTCGGCCAGAACTTCGCGAAGTCCTTCAATATAAGGTTCAAGGACAAAGACGAGAAAGAGAAGGTGGCATGGCAGACATGCTACGGGCCTGCCATATGGAGGATGTTTTCAAGCGTGGTGGCGCTGCATGGTGATGACAAGGGCCTGGTGTTCCCCTTCAAAATAGCGCCCATGCAGGTTGCAATAATACCGATAGGCGGCACTGAGAAGGAAGCGTACGGCCTGCAGAAAGAGCTGATGGAAGCCGGGATAAGGGTAATCGTGGACGCGAGCGACAACACACCAGGATGGAAGTTCAACCAATGGGAGATGAAGGGCGTTCCAATAAGGATAGAGCTCGGCCCCAAGGAGGTCAAGGAAGGCAGGCTCACGCTCGTTAGGAGGGACACTGGCAAGAAGACGCAGGTAAACAGGAAGGCAGCCCTGAAATCGGTGCTCACGGAAGGCGGAGAGCTCACGAAGAGCATAATCAGCAAGGCGGATAATTGGTTCACCGGAAAGATAAGCAACGCATCTAGCATGAAGGAGCTGGGTGAATGCCTGAAGTCTGGCGGCTTTGTAAGGACAGAGCTATGTTCTGTCGGCAAGGACGGCGAAGCGTGCGCGGACAGGATAAAGGACAGGTTCCACGCAGAGGTAAGGGGTAAGAGGATTGATGTTGAAGAGAAGCCCAAGGGAGACTGTGTGGTGTGCGGAAGCAAGGCGCAGGAAGTAGTGTACGTGGCAAAGCAATATTAAAAACCCGTTTCTGTTATATTAGTTCAAGCGTATGGTGTGAATATGGAACCAAAACTAAATGGGAAGAGATGGAGCAAGGACTTTGAACAGCCCATATACGAGGACTGGAAGAAGAAGGGGAGGTATTCCTTCCAGAAAGGGTCCAAAAAGCCCGTTTTCAGCATAGATACGCCCCCGCCATATGTCAACACCCCTGTTCACATAGGGCAGGCTACCACTTATGTGCTCATGGATTTCTTTGCAAGGTTCAGAAGGATGACGGGATGGAACGTCCTGTTCCCTCTGGGGCTGGACAGGAACGGGCTCCCGATAGAGATGGCAGCTGAGAAGAAGTTCAATGTCAGGCTGACAGACCTGCCCAGGGACGATGCACTGGAGAAGTGTGAGAGCATACTTCAGGAATCCAGCATGGCATCCACAGAGACGTTCCTGAGATCAGGCATAAGCTTCAACTCATGGGAGCTGGGAAAAGGCATAGGCGACATCTACTACACCGATTCGGAATACTA
Organism: Candidatus Aenigmatarchaeota archaeon; assembly: GCA_003663225.1. Lineage (GTDB taxonomy): Archaea > Aenigmatarchaeota > Aenigmatarchaeia > QMZP01 > QMZP01 > QMZP01. The sequence continues at coordinate 2,502 of QMZP01000074.1, forward strand.
CAGGTCCCTTACGCAGGACACATTCATAGACCTGTGGAAGAAGGGCTTGATATACGAGGATGCCAGGACCACGAACTACTGCCCGGGCTGCCAGACTACCATAGCGGATGCTGAGGTGGAATACACTGACATGCCCACTGTCTTCAACGACATAAAGTTCAAGGTCAAGGAGACGGGTGAAGAAGTCATCATAGGCACCACAAGGCCGGAGCTCGTGTGCACAATAGGCATGGTCATATTCAACCCCAAGGACGAGAGGTACAAGCATCTAGAGGGGAAGACCGCCATAGCGCCGGTGTTCGACAAGGAAGTGCCGATAAAGGCGCATCCGTCAGCTGACATGGACAAGGGCACGGGCATAATGATGGTGTGCTCTTTCGGTGACCTTGCTGACATAAGGTTCTTCAGGGAGATGAAGCTGGAGCCGGTAATAGCGATAAACAAGGACGGCACCATGAACGAGAACGCTGGTCCTCTTGAAGGGCTCAAAATCAAGGAGGCCAGGGAGAAGATGATAGAGATGCTCAGGGAGAACGGCCAGCTGGTGAACCAGGAAAAGGTGATGCACAGGACGCCCGTGTGTGAGAGGAGCAAGGACCCTATAGAGTTCATAGCCATGCCCGAATTCTATCTGAAGCAGGTTGAGTCAAAGCCGAAGATGAGGGAGTTTGCCAAGAAGATAAACTTCTTCGCGCCGCAGAGCAGGCAGATAATGCTGGACTGGATAGACAGCGTCAGCATGGACTGGCCCATATCGAGAAGGCGTTATTATGCGACAGAGATACCGCTCTGGTACTGCAAGCATTGCGGGGAGCCCGTGATACCGGAGAAAGGCAAGTACCACAGGCCGTGGAAGGACAGTGCCCCTGTAGAGAAATGCCCAAAGTGCGGCAAGAGTGAGTTCAGGGGAGAGACCCGGGTATTTGACACGTGGTTCGATTCGTCCATATCCCCGCTGTACATACTGAAATGGTCCCGGGACCAGCAATTCTTTGACAAGCACAAGCCATGCACGCTGAGGCCCCAGGGCAAGGAGATAATAAGGACATGGCTGTACTATACCGTGCTCAAAGACTACCTGCTGACCGGCGACTGTATATTCCGTGACGCCTGGATAAACTACCACATAGTGGACGGCAAGGGCAAGAAGATGTCCAAGTCCAAGGGTAACGTGGTGAACCCAAAGGAGGTCCTAGACAAGTTCGGCGCAGAGCCCTTCAGGCTGTGGGCAGCGATAGAAGGCAACCTGACCAAAAAGGATTTTAGGTGTTCGTTCGACAGAATACAGGGCACTGAGAAGACGCTGACAAAGCTCTGGAACGTTGCCAGGTTCATATCAATGTTCCCTGAGGCAGAGAAGCCCAAGAAGCTGTCGCCGCTCGACGAGTGGGTGATAAGCGAGATAGACATGCTCGCGGGATATACTCGCGAGCAGTACGAATCATACGACTTCAACGGGCCTGCTACGAGGCTCAAAAACTTCCTTTGGGAAACCTTTGCTTCGCATTACCTGGAGCTGGTCAAGCACAGGGCCTACAACCAGGAGGGCCAGTTCTCTGACGAGCAGCAGCAGTCGGCACTGTACACGCTCCATTACTGCCTGGATACCATGCTCAAGCTTCTTGCGCCGGTCATACCGTTCATAACGTACCGGATATACATGGACATGAGGGGCAAGGACATACACACCGAGGAATTCCCGGCCAAGCCCAAGCCGGACAAGCCTCCGTTCCCCACCGAAGAGCTCATGGAGCTCAACAGCGCTATCTGGAAGGAGAAGAAGGACAGCGGCCTGTCCCTCAAGTCAGAGGTCGCTTCGGTCACCATACCCGACAAATTCAAGCCCATAGAGAAGGACCTTTCCCTGACCCACAACATAAAGAAGGTGGAATGGGGCAAGAAAGTTTCGGTATCGCTCGGTTCCCATTAGTGGGAACCATGTGGGATATGTTTATAAGGCGCCATTCTAAGTTTTTTCTATGCCCGCAGCGAAGTTGGCCCATCTAGAGAAAGAGCTGTCTATGCTTAATTTGGAGAGCCTGTCCATAAATGTCAAGAAAGGCACTGTGCTGCATACCGAGATAAAGCACATGCTGAGCCACAGGCATTTCGTGTCAGGCGTCAAGAGCATGGTTTTCTGACCGTTTTATTCCCGTAGCCGAATAATATAGCATGCTAAGAGGCCCAGGGGGAAGGCTGTGGGAAGTGGATCTTGCAAGGGGCATCGCAGTAATGCTGATGATTGCCTTCCATGTCCTATTTGATATCAGCTATTTCGCCGGTTATCCCGCGCAGCTGTCCGACGGCCTTTGGTGGCTGATAGCGAGGACCAGTGCAACCACATTCATATTCCTTGTAGGAGTTTCCATGACGCTCAGCTATTCCAGGCTCACGGACAAGCGCATGCGTGCCATGGTGAGGAAATACGCAGCAAGGGGATTGAGGATATTCCTGCTCGGGATGGCAATAACCGCGGTGACGTATGTGTTCCTCAATGAAGGGACCATATGGTTCGGGGTGCTGCATCTCATAGGAGCTTCCATAGCCCTGACATTCCCGCTCCTCGGGCATAAGAGGGCGGGCCTGGCCACTGCCCTGATAATACTGGCGGCAGGCTTCCTAAC
>QMZP01000075.1 GCA_003663225.1 Candidatus Aenigmatarchaeota archaeon
CAAGTGGACGGCGGGAATGGCAACGTCCAGATATATTCTAAGGTAGTGTGCATACAGCATTTACTGGGCTCCAGCAATCCCGACGGGTTCGTTCCGCCCGGAGCAGACACGAGCGCTCCCCCATACAAGTGCAGGGGATGCATAAGCGACGAATTCAACCAGTATTGCGAGCATTTCAGCGGCGTCGTGGTGCACATGTTTGACGTCCTGCCGGCGGAATACAAGAAGGTATTAGTGGAATGATGGGCCAGGGGAGAGTCGAACTCCCGATCTCTGCCGTTCCCACCGCAAGGGTGTGAGGGCAGCGTCATCTGAGGGAAGCGCCGCTTTAACCGGTCGGATTAAGCGCCAGCCTCTAACCACTAGACTACCGGCCCAGATTTCTATTTTTTGGGTTTTTAATTTAAAAGATAAGAGTTATATAACCTTGAAATGCCGAGGTGGCAGAACGGCTAGTTGGCTGCGCAAGCAGCACAGCCCGGAAAATGCACTGGTCTCGAAAACCAGCGCCCTTTGAGGGCATGACGTTGCTTCGTGCAATGTCCTGCCTGAGGAAGGCTTGCAGGTTCGAAAGGATTGGCCGCAAGCGGCCCTTCCAGCAAATCCTGCCCTCGGCGTCATGCAGAAGTCGAAGTGCAGCAAGTGCGGGGCAAAGGCCGTGATATTCAGGGACTATGAAGGGGTGGCGCTCTGCAGGGGGCACTTTCTCAGGTCCATAGAGAAGAGGGTCAAGAAGGTTGTCAGGAAGCATGGAATGATAGAGCCCGGCGACAGGATAGGTGTAGCCCTCTCAGGAGGCAAGGACTCGGCAGTGGCGCTGCACCTGATGAACATGATAGTGGGCAACAGGCCAGACGTAAGCATAATAGCCATATCCATAAACGAGGGCATAAGGGGCAGCAGGGACCTTGCGCTCAAGAAGTCCGTGGAGCTGTGCAAGAAACTGGACATAGAGCAGCACACGTTCTCTTACAAGGAGGAGTTCGGCAAGAGCCTTGACGAGAAGGTGAAGGAAATGGGCCTCGGAAAGGATGACGTTTGCGGCTTGTGCGGCGTATCCAGGAGATGGATACTGAACAAGAAGGCAAGGGAGCTCAAGGTGACCAAGCTATGCTTCGGCATGAACCTGGACGACGAGGCAGAGAGCATAATGATGAACTACGTCAGGGGTGACATACCCAGGGCATGCAGGCTCGGGCCTGTCACCAAATACTCTACCAAAAGGAAGGGTGGAGACATGTTCATACCCAGGATAAAGCCCCTGAGGTGGATACCGGAAAAGGAGGTCGGGCTTTATGCCAGGCTGGCAGGACTGCCCTTCAGGCCAAAGGAGTGCAAGTACAGGGGAGGTCTCCGGGTAGACGTAGAGAAGGCCTTATTGGACCTGGAGAAGAAGCATGTGGGTCTCATGTTCACGGTAGTCAATACGTTCGACCGGATGCTCCCGGGGATAAAGAAGACGCTGGACAGCAAGGAAACCGCTATAAAGAAGTGTAAGATATGCGGAGAACCCGGTTCTCATGAAGTATGCAAGGCATGCGAGCTCTGGAGATGAATCATTCCCTGAGAAGTATGCGGTCCCCTATCTTCCAGTATGATATCTCGTTGCCCGGCTGCACGCTGCTCTTCATCTCCCCGGGCACCTTGGCCTCGAATGTGGAGTAATCCTCCATATCCATGAGCTGCGCTATGTCGCCGGATGTGGATAGCACCTGCGCCTTCTTCTTCTCTATAAGCGGCACAACCACAGTAGCCGACGCGGGCTTCATTATCATCCTCTTCTTGTTGTCGAAAAGCCCCATAGTCTCTACCTTGGCCTTTGCGCTTCCATGCTTGCCCGGCTTTGACTTGGTTATGCTTAGAACCTTGCAAGGCTCGTTATCAACCATGACATAGCTGCCCGGCTTGAGATCCTTTATCGGCATTGGTCCTGTCATTATTTCACTTCCCCAAATAGGATAATAATAATTGAGAGCGGTATTTATAAATCAATGAGCAGCAAGCCGCTCCATCAGCACGTAACCGACATCATATGAGAGCAGCCCAAGCCATATTACCCACTGGCCGGCCGCGGCGGATACCACGAACGCAGCCATCTCAAGGAGGGGCCTCATGCCAAGGAATCCTGAGACTGCCCTGTTCTTTATCCTGCCTTTGTCCAGTATCTCGTCGTTTATGACCTCTTCAAGCACGCATAATGCGGTGAATGCTGCCAGCAGCGGCACGTCTATGCCTGCTATGCCAAGTATGGGCAGCATGAAGAGCATGGAACCGATGCCCAAATAGTGGCCGGGGGTGTCTATCTTGCCTGTTATGATGACCCCTATCACAGTGGCTATCCATAAACCTGACAGCTCTGGGGAAACGGATATGACGTATGCTATGAGCACCCCGTATGCTACCCCCGACACCCTGCTGAACATGGCAGGAATGCCCAATCCGTGCTCCTCTGCCGCGTCAACGAGCTTGCTCAGCAGCCCTGTAAAGAACGCTGTTACGAATATAATCATATCACACCTTCATGGAGTGGAAAAGCAACGGGAATACTATCGTGGCATCCCCCTCGACATACACGTGCTTGGCGGTCTCGCTTATCTTGCCCCAGGAGACCGCCTCCTTGACCCTGGCCCCTGACAGGGAACCGTCGCCTTCGGTAGCAGTCGATACATAGACAGCATAATCAAGCCCGTCCCTGAGTATGTTCACACCTATGGTATGGTGCTTAGGCACGCCCCCTCCAAGTATTATGCCGCCCGTCTTCTCGGCATTAAGCACTATGTCGGCAAGCTCCTTCATGTCACCCGTGGCGTCTAACGCGAAACCTTCGTTCTCCTGCTTGAAGAAGTGCAGATGTAGTCCCATGGCGCCGTCTGTTATTGCGGGGCAGAATATGGGTATATCGTTCTTTGATGCCCAATGGAGTATGGATTTGTCATCATCTACCGTCTTGCCCAGCTCGTGTATGAGGCTTCTCGGGCTCATGGGCTTCCCCCTCTCCTTCTGCCTCTTATACATGTCACTGAAGAAAGGCATCAGCCTTCCCTCGAGCCATTCATACCTGTCATTGGGCACGAATATGTTACCTATCCTGTTGATGCCCCTCTTATGCAGCTGCGTGTCGTCTGCCTCAAAGCTTCCTACGAGGAACGGTTTGTGTGTCTTCATGAGGTCCTCTTCTATGGAGCCGACGGTCGTTATGATGACATCTATCATCTTGTGCTTCGCCATATGGGCGAACATCTCCCTCAACCCGGAGGATACCATATTCGAGGTGAAGCTGAGGAATATCTTGGCGCCATTCTCGCGCATCTCCTTTATCACGTCAGCCGCCCTGCCCAGGTTGGTTGCCTGGAAACCGATGCGCTTCATGTCTTTGACCAGGCTGGCTATGCCCTCTGAACCGGTTATGCCTGCTACCTCTTCCAGCCTGCCGTCGGCGCCTATCCTGTATGTGCCCCGCATGCTGTCATTCCTCTCTATCCTCTCAGGCGAGAAGCGGCCCCTTATCATGCCCTCTGCCTTGCCTGTGTCGAACTCCTTGCATGAGAAGATGTCTATGAACGCGTGCCCCTTCTCGGGGTATGTGTGTATGCTTATGTGGCTCTCGGCTATTATCACAAAGCCTGTTATGCCGCTTTCCTGCTTCTTCTCATGCTCATGCCTTATTACCAAGGGTTCGCTGAGCTTCCTCATCCCCATAACACCAGGCATCTCGTCCAGGAATCCCCTGACCGATGCTTCATCTCCCAGGGCTTCCCTGCTGCAACCAAAGCAGTCGAAGCATGCGTGATTCCCGTTGCCATGGACCAGCTTCACTTCCATATCATCACCTTCTTGAATATGTGCGCCGCTGCCAGCGCTGTCTGTGTGCCCACGCTGTCTGACGAGCATTCCACGATGTCCATCCCTTTGACGTCGAGCCTGCACGCCTTCTCCAGCAAGCCCATGAGCTCCCTCTGCCCCATGCCCTCTGGCTCTGGTGTCCCGACCTCAGGCGCCACTGATGGGTCCAGGACGTCAAGGTCCACGGTGATGTACGCCGGGCCCGTTACCCCCTCGATGGCTTCCTTGACCCTGTCCTTGAAAGGCTCCCATTCATCCTTGTTCCAGCTCCTGCACCCTATCTGCACCAGCCTTATCTTGGAGTTCTCCAAAGCGCGCCTGGCCCATGTTATATGGGAATGCTTCTCCCCCATCCAGTCGTCCATGAGGTCCCTGTGGGCGTCGAAGTCTATTATCGTGAGGCTGCCGTGCTGCTCTGCGACCGCATTAGCAGCTGCCAGTGTTATGAGATGCTCCCCGCCCAGTATGACCGGGAACACTTCGGGGTTCTCCTGAAACACGTCCCTCAGGGTCTCCCTTATGGCTTCCTCTGTGAGCTTCCAGTTGCCTGGCACTACTGACACGTTGCCCAGGTCGCAGAACTTGGTCCCTTCAAACGGGTTCTTCCCTGTCTTCGGGTCAAACCCTGCGATATCCCTTATGGCCTCGCGTATGAACAGGGGACCATGCTTGACTGACCTGCCTGTTTCAGTCGAGCTGAACGGCACACCCAACAGTGCAACATCTGCCTCTTTCAACCCAGATTCGTACTCGAAAGTCTTATGGGTGTATAGCATGGGCTATCACGCAGAATTGGCTTAGACTGGCCTCTTTGTCTTTTCTGTCTTGGCCTTCTTGGACCCGGACTTTGAAGAAGATATCATGGCCTTGGCTGCATTGAATTCCTTGGCTGCTTTATCTGCCCTTGCCTTGTCCTGTATGTGCTTTCCGGAAACCCTGTCCTCGGACGGAAAAACCACGTCTGATGCAGGGACCTTCAGGCCGGAGTCTATGACGCCCTTCAGCGCCGCGTAGAGCCTCGAGCCCTTCACAGAACAATAAAGACCCATATCGAATATTGCCTCCTTTATACCCGTGCCCAGTGCGTTCTTGCCGCACAGCAGGCCCGTCAGGTAAGCTGCAGGGAGGTTTCCGCAGTGCCCGCTCCAGCCGTAGTCCTTTAGATTCCTGGAATCGGCGGATGCCATGACTTTGTCACCCTTCTTGTCATAGCTCACTATCTGGCATACCATGTTGTTGG
>QMZP01000076.1 GCA_003663225.1 Candidatus Aenigmatarchaeota archaeon
GTCACAGGGAAGACAGGTACAGGCAAGACCGCGTTTTCCATGAGCTTCCTCTACGACGGCGCCAAGAACAGCGAGCCCGGTGTGTACGTCACCACCGAAGAAAGGGTCCAGGACCTCAAGAATGATATCATGTCCATGTTCGGTTGGGAGGTCGAAGACATGGAGAAGCAGGGCCTCCTGAGCTTTGTGTCAATAATGCCATCCCTCCCTACTAGGAACATAAAGGACAGCGACATAGCCCAGCTGGTCAAGCTCTACGTTTACAACCTGTTCACCAAGATAGAGCAGGCCGTAAGCAAGGTCAATGCCAGGCGCATAGTGATAGACTCTGTATCCTTAGTGGAGATATTCATCAAGGACGAATACCTTGCCAAGGTGGCCTTGATGCAGCTGGTGGAGAAGCTGAAGGAGATGGGCATAACGTCCCTGCTTACCAGCGGGGTCCCGGAGACCACGGATGCCCTGTCCAGCAGGGGCCTGATAGAGTTTGTTGTCGATTCCATAGTCAAGCTGGACTTCATACCGGTTACAGAGGAGTTCAAGCGCACCCTGCTCATAAGGAAAATGAGGAGGACCAACCACTCCACGCTGGTCCATCCCATGGACATAACAAAGGAAGGCCTCAAGATAATAGAGGTCAAGGACATAGACAAGCTCTAGCTGTTTCTTATGCCCACGGTCATCATGGTGAGCCCTATTGCGAAGAACATCCAGTCGAAGTACATGAAGAGCTGGTTCACCACCATGTCATCTATGTTGGCTACCCAGTAGAGTATGAATGCGAACCCTATCACGACGAACACGATTCCTGCCCAGAAGTATCTCATCTTCATTCAATCACTTCAGGTAATGCCCTATCTTCTCTATCAGCCTGTCCCCGCTCACTACTTCAGGCACTACCACATAGTCAGCGCCCGCTTCCTTCAGCATGGCCTTCTCGCGCTTTGAGTATGCCCTTGCAAACGTCTTTATCCTCTTGTTGAAGCGCTTGGCCTTCTTTATCACGAAGCAGGCCACCTCCGGGTCGGGTATGGTTATGACAGCTATCTTGGCAGTGTAAAGGCCCACGCTCTTGAGCAGCTCGTCGTTGTCAGCGTCGCCGTATACCGAGTATATGCCCACGGAGCTCAGGTCCTTCACCCTCTCCGGGTTGTGCTCTGCCACCACGAACTTGGCCCCTTTCCTTATGAGGTAGTTGACTATCCTGCTGCCCATGACATCAGCGCCGAATAAGACTATATGGTTCTTGAGCTTGCCGGGGTCCCTGCCAAGCCCGTGCACCCTGTGCGCAAAGCCCAGCCTGTTGAAAAACGGTATGGCGCCTGCCCTGACAAAGAACCTGTATATCCTGTTCCTGAAGTGCGTGAAATAGGGGGTTAGCACCATGGACAGCACGACCACTGATATGAGAAGGGAGTATGTCTCGTTGTTGGAGAACATGCCCCATGACAAGTGGCCGAGCGCAAGGCCCTGTGCTACCAGCACGAACGAGAACTCGCTCGCCTGTCCCATGCCAAGGCCTACCATGGAAGATATCCTGCCCCCATATCCCATTATCAAATATATGAGCGAGAGTATGACCGGTTTCATTATCACCAGGGCCAGTATCAGTATGATGAACTGCGGCAGCATGTTGTATATGGCTATCGGGTTGAACTGCATGCCCAGCGTTGTGAAGAATATAATGGAGAAAAAGTCCATCAGCGCGTGGGTCTCCCCCACTATCTCCAGGTTGTACGGAAAGTTGCCGAGCGCTATGCCTGCTATGAACGCGCCTATGACTATGGAGAAGCCGAGAATGGAAGAGAATCCTATGAATACGAAGCATACCGATACTGCTGTAAGGAACAATATCTCCCTGGCCTCTGCCGCGTAGTCCAGCACCTTGGGGAAGACGAATCTGTTGAGCACGACCGCTATGGAAAAAAGCCCCAAACCCTTTATCAGTATGTCTCCCATCACAGTCGGCGATAATATGCCGTTTATGTTGGTAAGCAGCGGCATCGCCAGTATCACTGCTATGTCCTGGATTATGAGGACCCCTATCATTATTCTGCCATGGAGCGTGTTTATCTCGTCCTTATCGACCAGCACTCTCGTCACTATCATGGTGGACGAGAACGCTATAAGCAAACCAATGTATATGCCGAGTATGCTGCCCATTCCCATGAATTGGGCCAGCATTGTGCCGAGGAGGAAGGTTATGGCTATCTGGAACACCCCGCCGGCCAGCACGGCCTTTCCGACATGCTTTAGCTTGCGGAAGTCTATCTCCAGCCCGACCGTGAACAGCAGGAAGGCCACGCCCAGCTCACCCAGCAGCCGTATCTCTTCCGTGTTGGGTATGAGGCCTATGCCTACGGGCCCTATTATAACGCCTGCAAGCACGTATGCTATGAGAAGTGGCTGCTTGAGGAAGCGTGCAAGATATGACAGCATAGTGGCGACTATTATGATGATGCCGATGTCGAAAAGTATGTCAGCCACTCATATCCCCCCAAATAGCCTGTTGCTTGTATAATATTATCCGCGGCCGCATATAAATTACAAGAGAGCAAGTAATCAACTATGCCAAGGGTAATAGCCCTCGGGACGGAGAACGATGATATTGCGTGGAAGCTGGCAGACCTGCTGGATGTGGCTGGTGTGGAATTCGTAAAAACGGACAACCCGGGCCTGCTGATGGAAGCCAGTGATAATGCCATAATAATGGACGGGGTGCGCGGCATATCCAGACCATCCCTGCTCAGCATAAGCGACCTGTCCAACCAGCCCAGGATAAGCGTCCATGACATGGACGCCGGCACTACAATGAGGCTGCTGCGCAAGGCGGGAAGGCTGAAGCGCGCAAAGATAATAGGCATACCACTGGGCGCCAATGTTGATGATGTCCTCGATGAAGTGAAGATGCTTCTTGAGGAATGCCTTAAAAGCGGCCGGACGCGGACTGATTCACACGAACCTGACGTCAAGGAAGTGCGTGGCGCATGATATGCATGGGTCATAGCTTCGTATAAGCTTCTCTATCTCCAGTATCAGCTCCTGCTTTGGCTTGCCCAGCATGGAAGGCAGGAATGCCTTCACATCCCTTTCTATCGGGTAAAGGTTCTGCGATGTCGGTGTTATTATGTTGGACCTGGTTATGAAGCCCTTGCCGTTAATGTCATACTCGTGGTAGAGCATGCCCCGCGGCGCCTCTGTAACGGCTGCCCCGTGGTGCATGCCCCTTTTCAGCGCTTTGGCCACGCTTCTGGGGTCAGGGGCGATGCAGTTCCCCCTGCTCCTTATGGATTCCAATACCTCTATGCACTTTTCTACGCAGTGCACGAGCTCTATGGCCCTTGCAACATTGGCATTGAACGGGTTGTGGTCAGGCAGCGTGAGGTCTGAGCGCCTGAAGCACGCCTTTGCCTCCGGCGACAGGTAGCGGTGGCTGGTGTTGAGCCTTGCCAGCGGTCCGACCATGAACTCCTCACCGTTGAAACTTACGAACTTGGACGTCGAGTAGTTCTTGTCCTCTGTTATGGTCTTCTTTGCAAAATCGCGGCTGTCCACATAATGATGGCCTATTACCGGGGTGCCTGTAAGTATGGGGTATGCCCCTTTCTTGGCCAGTGCGCCGAAAGGCTTCTCCCTCTCGTATTCTGGTTGGTCGAAGGATGAGAAGAGGCCGGCTGTCGTTATCGCGTCCTTCAGCCCCTTTTTCAGCGATTTCAGCATGACCGATACTGCATCCTTCCCGGGGACGCGCGTGAACCCGCCTATCTGCGTCGTTATCAGGTGGGTCGGCCTGCCGCCTATGGCAGCCAGTATGTCATTTCCGAGCTTCTTCAGCCTGAATGCCCTGTCCACGTCATTGGGCCTGTCGTCGGCCATTTCCAGTGTTCCGCCGTATCCCAGGTAGTCCGGCAGCGCGAGGAAGTACAGGTGCAGGGCATGGCTCTGTATCCATCCGCCCAGTATCAGAGCCTCCCTCATCCTTCTGACGTCTTCCGGCGGGTCTATGCCAAGCGCGTCCTCGGCAGCCATTATGGACGTCAGGTTGTGCGATGCCGCGCATATGCCGCATATCCTCGAAGTAAGGCGCCTGGCCTCGTCAAACCTCTTCCCGCTTACCATGTTCTCGAAGAGCCTGGAGCTCTCCGTGATGTTGACCCTGGCCCTTTCCACTCTCTTTCCCCTTATCTTCAGCTCAAGGCCCGCATGGCCGTATATCTTGGCAAGGTGGTCAATCTTTATGCTTGTCATGCTTTACCTCCTTCGAGAACCTCTCCATCATGTTTCTTATCATCTTCCTGTCAATCCCTATCTCTTCCAGCCTGTCCTTCAGTTGCTTCAGTCCGGCATCTTCTGTCATGCCCCTGCATCCCTCGCATCCGGTCCCAACCGACGGGCACAGCGCGCCGCAACCTGCGCACGTCACTGGCCCCATGCAGGGTATGCCCTTCAGCAGCAGGCAGTCTATCTCCTTATTGTTGCATTCCATGCACACTGGCTCGTTCACATCGTACGGCATCCTGCCGACAGCAAGCCCTGTAATGACCCTGAGGAATTCGCCCTTGTCTATGGGGCATCCCCTTATATTGCAATCCACTTTAACATGCTCCCCTATGCCAGTGGTCTTCTTGAGCATGCCCTTTCCCCCTTTGCCGTCGTTCCTTATGGCCGGTATGCCGCCCGTGACCGCGCATTCGCCTATGGCCACCAGTATGCCGCTGTTCTTCCTTATCCTTTTCAGGTCCTCTATCTCCTTCCTCGTGCTGATGGCTCCTTCTACTATCGCGATGTCGTGCTTCTCCTCCACGTTCATCTCCTGTGCCATTCTGAAGTGCTTTATGTCTATGAATTCCAGCACTTCTACCAGCTTGTCCCACAGGTCCAGTATCTGCAGCTGGCACCCTTCGCAGCACGTGAACGGGTATATTCCCACCGTCTTCTTCATGCAAACGCCTGCTCGTAATCCTTTATCTCGCTCCAGCGGAACACGGGGCCGTCCTGGCATACCAGCTTTCCCCCTATGTTGCAGTGAAGGCATTTGCCTATACCGCA
>QMZP01000077.1 GCA_003663225.1 Candidatus Aenigmatarchaeota archaeon
AGGCATGGCACTCTACATGCTGAAGAAGAAACGCTGTTCGTACTTCGGCCAGATACTGCTCGGGTTCGGCTTGCTATTCCTCGGGATGAACCTGATGTCTCAGGGGGTCTCGCCCCTGAAAGAGAGCCAATATTTCATAGACATGATGGCCGATTTCGGGGACATACCAATACTCGGGGTGCTCATGGGGGCTGCATTCACCGCGCTCATACAGAGCAGCTCGGCTGCCACAGCGCTGGTGATATCCATGGGCATGGAGGGGGCAGTGAGCCTCAATACAGCCATAGCGCTCATAATGGGGGCCAACATAGGGACATGCATCACAGCATTCCTTGCATCAATCGGGTCATCGCTGGCTGCCAAGAGGGCGGCGTTGTCCCATATATTATTCAACGTGATAGGCGTTGCCATATTTTTCCCCTTTATATCACAATTCGCGCTGCTTGCCGCCACGACAGCCAGCGAACTCCCGAGGCAGATAGCCAATGCGCACAGCCTCTTCAACGTCATAACCGTCCTGATACTGCTGCCTTTCTCAGGCATCATGGTAGCCGCGATAAAGATGCTTTTGAGAGGCGATGAGATAAAGGTTGACAGTGGAACGGAATTCATCGACGAGCGCACTCTGGACACACCATCCGTTGCCACAGACCTTGCCAGGAGGGAGAGCATAAGGATGGCAAAAATGGCATTGAAGATGATAAGGAGCGACCAGAAACTCCTGAAGCAGTATGACAGCAAGATCATGGTATCGATAGGCAAGACAGAGGACTCGATAGACGAGATAGACAATCTAATCGAGTCATACCTAAACAAGATAGCCGAGAAGGGCCTTTCCAGCAGGCAGTCGAATGCCGTATCGGTCTTGCTTCACAACATATCGGACATTGAGCGGGTTGGCGACCATGCGAACAACATATCAGAGCTCATAGAGAAGGCGAAAAGTGATGGCATAACCTTCTCAAAGCAGGCGATGAGAGAACTGAACGACATGTTCAGCATGGTCATGAAGAGTTATGCGGGCGCTATCCGCGTTATGGAGACATCTGACAGGAAGACGGCAGAAAGGGTGCTGGAGCTTGAGATGCAGATAGACCAGATGGAAAAGGACATGGAGAGCGCCCACCTGAAGAGGCTAAAGAAGGGGGCATGCAAGCCGCACGCGGGACCGATATACCTGGACATCGTGAGGAACATGGAGAGGATATCCGACCATGCGCACAACATAGCATATGCCGTCCTCATGGGGTTCTGATTTTTAAAGCACTCTTCACAAGTTATAATGAGGTGATGAAATGCTGTCACAACTGCCTACGAAGCTGGAGAATGTCAAGAAGGAAGACCTCGACAACGAGATACTGAGATCAGGCATAATAGCCGAACTCGATGCCATCAACTTCTATGAGCAGATGGCCGCGCTCACAGAGAACGATGATATAAGGAAGATACTGCTGGACATAGCCAAGGAAGAGAAGACCCACGTGGGCGAGTTCCAGACGCTGTTGCTAAGGTCTGACAATGAGCAGGCAAAGGAGCTGGAAGCCGGGAAAAAAGAGGTCGAAGAAGAGCTATCATAGTGAAGTGAAAGCTGCATCCTGTATGCAGCTCATTTCTTTCTTTTTATGTACAGTACTGCCAGTATGACCAGCACGAAAAATGTGAGTATGTATATTGCATGCCCCTGGCTGCTGAACAGGACAGCGCCCGAGATGCCGTCATATGCAAGTACCGGGCATGTTGCTATCATCATCGATGCAGCAGAGGACATCAGCACAGAGAGCTTTTTCATGTATATGATTTAGCTTGTTTAATTTATATATCTTGGTCATAATTTATAGTCATGAAAAGGCCCAAGATTCTGGTTACCGGAAGCAGCGGGACCATAGGCACCAGGTTGTGCGAAAGGCTTCTGGAGTCCGGCTATGAAGTCGTAGGGATGGACATCAAGCCCAACGAATGGAACCCTGAGATAAACAAGCTTACAAAGGTAGCCGACATGAGGGACTCAGATGCATTCAGGGGGCTTCCCGGGGACATAGGCATGGTCATACACCTGGCAGCCAATGCCATGGTACACCCCTCTGTCATAGACCCAACACTGGCAATGGATAACATGGTAACGGTGTTCAATGCGCTGGAATATGCCAGGACGTCAGGAATAAAGCAGTTCGTGTTCGCATCATCCAGGGAGGTATACGGCAACTCCGGCAAGATAAAGCACAAGGAAGAGGATGCTCATATCGACATGGCCGAGAGCCCGTACACGGCTACGAAGCTTGCAGGAGAGGCCTTCGTGAGGGCATACGGCAACTGCTATGACATGGATTTCGTGATAATACGCTTCTCCAACGTGTATGGCATGTATGACAACAGCCACAGGCTCATACCCAGTTCCATAAGGCGGGCGAGCAGGGGCGAGGACCTTATAGTATACGGCAAGGAGAAGCTGCTGGATTTCACGTACATAGATGACTCGGTCGACGGGGTGATGAAGGCCATAGAAGCTATCCGGACAGCCGGGAATGAGACATACAACATAGCGGCAGGCAAGGCATCGACCATAGTGGAAGTAGTCGAGATGATAAACGAGAAGCTTGGCGGCAAGAGCAAAGTGATAGTCAAGGAGAGCCGGACCGGAGAGGTCATAAAGTACGAGGCAGACATAAGCAAGGCAAAGGAAAGGCTGGGCTATGACCCCAAGGTGGGGCTTGATGAAGGCATAACACGGTCCATAGAATGGTTCAGGCAGCAGGGCCTGATTTGATTCTTATTAAATGGTTGAACACATATATGATACATGGGTTCTGCTGGCGGCTCTTTGAGGGATTTTGCATTGGCCGGAGCCATAGCAATGGCAATGCTGACGCTGTTCCTCTCATATGAGCTAGGATACATTGACATGCTGCTCGGCCCCATGGAAGTGTATATACACGAGAACGTCAGCGGGAAGCAGGATGTAATCATACCGCACATAGAGCCAGAGGTCAATATCACGCCGCCTCCCGTGCCTGAGAACCTCTCTTTCCTGGAAACAGAAGCATTCGAGGGCGTTAACATGGAAAGGGAAACACACGGCCTCGATGCGCTTGAATGGAACAGCGACCTGGCGTACGTGGCCAGGATGTACAGCCAGGACATGATAGACCGCGACTTCTTCAGCCACGACGACCCAGAAGGAAGGTCGCACAGCGACAGACTCAACGCAAAGGGCATATACTATTTCAACGCATCTGCCGAGAATCTTGCCATGATATCATATATCATGTCATACACATACCATGCGAGAACAGGGGAGATAGTCAACAAAACGTACAAGAGCCTCAAAGAAGTGGCAAGGAGTGCAGTCGAAGGGTGGATGAACAGCACAGGCCACAGGGAGAACATATTGTATCCGTATTTCGACGAAGCAGGCATGGGAGCGGCTTATGGCCCCGACAATGAGAAGTTCGCCCTTACCCAGCTTTTCATCAGGCGGGTGAGCTGCGGTTATCGGGGGGCATCATGCTGCTACAAGAAAGGGTACAAGCCGTGGTGCTACATGCCGCTTAACTGTACTGAAGGAATATGCGCCTAGAGCAGCCATGCCAGCACGAAAATTAGCAATGCCAGCGACACCGCCTGCGCTATGGCAGAGAATACCAGGGTCACCAGAGAGCTTCTCCAGCTTGCATCAAATACAACCTTTATTATGGCCAGGGTTATGACAAGGGATGCTATGAGGCTTATCAGCACCAGCCCGCTGAATGGCAACAGGGCCATGGGAAGCAGGAACGCTATTGCAAGGGCAGTGAGGAATGACCTGCCAAAGCTGCCTTTCCTTATCTGGGCAACCTTGGCTCCTGTCCATATGAAGAAGGCAGAAACCAGAAGCAGCAGTATCTCGAATGTTATCAGCCTTATGATGTTCCCTGACAAAAGGCCCGAGAGCTCTGTGATGAACGGTATGGCCATGTTTTACTCTTGCATCAGTGATTTAAAAGCTACATCCAGTCGCGCTTCTTGAAATACAGTACCATGCTTATCCCCACGGTGAACATGGCCATCAGCACAATGAAATAGCCCAGGGGGTGGCTCAGCTCGGGCATGTTCACGAAATTCATGCCATATATACCGGTTATGAACGTAAGTGGTATGAATATTGTCGCTACCAATGTAAGCGTTTTCATCACGTCGTTCATCTGGTTGGATGCGTTGGAAGAGTAGGCCTGGAAGGCGCTGTTTATGAGGTCTCTCTGCGATTCCAGTATGCCGTATGCCTTGGATATGTGGTCATACACGTCCCTGAAATACACCGAGACCTTCTCGGATACCATGGGCATATAGCCCCTGGAAAGGGTGTTTATGACATGCCTCTGCGGCGCTATGCTCCTCCTCATCTCGGATACCCTCCTGCGGAAGTCGACCAGCTTTTCCAGGGCGCCTTCCGTGTCGCCGCGTATTATTCTGTCCTCCAGCTTCTCTATCTCGGCATCCCACGAGTCCAGCAGTGGCAGGTACTGGTCTATGGTATAGTCCATTATGGCGTGGAGCAGGAAGTCTGCGCCGCGTTTCATGAGGGCGGGATTGGAGTTTATCCTCTTGGAGAGTATGTCAGTTGACTTGAACTCGCCGTCATGAAGCGTGACAAGGTAATTCTTCCCCAGGCAGGCATCTATCTCCACCATCTCTATTTCCCTCTTCCTGGGCATGTAGTCCACTGTATGGAACACTGCAAGTATGTAGTTGTCGAAGACCTCTATCTTGGGCATCTCGTTCTTCTGCCTCAGGTCATCCAGCGTAAGAGGGTGGAGGGACAACATTTCCTTGAGAAAGGTATGCTCCTCCTCAGTAGGGTCCCTCACATCTATCCATACCGTTTTCTTTCCCGATTTTATGGCCTTGGTAAGGTCCTCACGTCTAAGGTCCTTTGCCAGCTTCCCGCCGCCATTGAGCACTACCGAAGAAATCATGCTCTATATTTGGAGAGCTGTATAAAATATTAGCACGTTCCTAGTC